>NZ_JBAMDI010000240.1:0-7135 GCF_036961695.1 Pseudomonas sp. CGJS7
CGCGCGCAACTTGGCCAGCAATTGCTCCAGGCCCTTGGCGTCGCGGCCCAGTTCGCGCTCGCGGCTGCTGCGGTCCTGGTACTTCTCGTTGATCTGGGCGACCAATGCGGCGCGGGTCTTGCGGTCTTTCTGCAATTGGCCGAGTTGATCGCGCTGCTGCTTGCGGGTGCTGTCCAGGCTGGCGCGGCGTTCGACGATCTGCCGCTCCAGGGTTTCCAGTTCGCGCAATTGCGCGGTCAAGGCCTGGATGCGCGCGGCGCGGTCGCGCTGCACGTAGCCGTGGTAGGTCAGGATGCGGTTGCTGTCGGCGACCTTGTCCTGCGACAGCAGCAGCTTCAACGGCGCGTCGTTGCCCTGCGCGTAGGCCGCGCGCAGCAATTCGGCGAGTTCCTTGCGTTGCGAGCCGAGCTTGAGGTTGAGCGCGTCGCGCTTGGCCTGCATCTGCTTCAACGCGGCCTGCTCGCGGGCGAGCCGGGTTTCGGTGTCGCGCAGCGCACGGTTGGAATGGCCGACTTGTTCGTCGGCCGCGCGCAATTGCTGGGTCGCGTCGCCGCGCTGGCCTTCCAGCTTGCGGCGTTCGTCGGCGACCGACTTGAGCTCGGTCTTGATCTTCTCGAGCTTGCGCTCGGCATCCTTGCTGTTGCTCTGCGCCGCGGCGCGCGCGTCGACGGACACGCCCGGCGCGAGCAGCGCCAGCGCGAGGATCAGCAACGCGCGCGCGATCGGCATCAGCGCTCCAACAGGCTCTGGCCGGTCATGTCGGCCGGCTGCGGCAGACCCAGCAGGTCCAGGATGGTCGGGGCGACGTCGCGCAACGCGCCGCCGCCGCGCAGCGTGGCCTTGCGCGGGCCCAGATAGACCAGCGGCACCGGGCCGACGGTATGCGCGGTATGCGGCTGACCGGTGCTGGCGTCGCGCATCATTTCCAGATTGCCGTGGTCGGCGGTGATCAACAGCGCGCCGTCGACCTCGCGCACCGCCGCGACCACCGCGCCGATCGCCTTGTCGACCGCCTGCGCGGCCTGGATGGCGGCTTGCAGGTCGCCGGTGTGGCCGACCATGTCGGGGTTGGCGATGTTGCAGATCGCCACGTCCACCGCTTGCGCGCGGATGGTTTCGACCAACTTGGCGGTGACTTCCGGGCAGCTCATTTCCGGCTGCAGATCGTAGGTGGCGACCTTCGGGCTCGGCACCAGGATGCGGCTTTCGCCCGGGTAAGGATCTTCGCGGCCGCCGCTGAAGAAGAAGGTGACGTGGGCGTACTTCTCGGTCTCGGCGATGCGCAGCTGGGTGAGGCCGTTGGCGGCCAGCAGTTCGCCCAGGGTGTTGCGCAGATCGTCCGGGCCGAACGCCACCGGCGCCGGCAACTTGGCGTCGTACTCGGTCAGGCAGACGAAACGCGACAGCTTCGGCCGGCGCGCATCGTAGCCGTCGAACTTGGGATCGACGAAGGCGGCGGTGAGCTGGCGCGCGCGGTCGGCGCGGAAGTTCATGAACACCACCGCGTCGCCGTCGGCCATCGGCCGGGCGTCGCCGATCGAAGTCGGGGCGACGAATTCGTCGGTCTCGCCGCGGGCGTACGCCGCGTCCAAGCCTTCCAGCGCAGTCGCGGCATGTTGTTCGCCGCGGGCTTCGACGATCGCGTTCCAGGCGCGCAACTGGCGATCCCAGCGCTTGTCGCGGTCCATGGCGTAATAGCGTCCGCTGATCGAGGCGATGTGCGCGTTGCCGGCGGCGTCGCAGGCCTGCTGCAGGCGCTGCAGGCTCGGCGCGGCCGACTTGGGCGGCATGTCGCGGCCGTCGAGGAAGGCGTGCACGGCGACCCGGGCCACGCCTTCGCGACGGGCCAGTTCGATCATCGCGAAAATGTGTTGCTCATGGCTGTGCACGCCGCCGGGCGACAGCAGCCCGAGCAGGTGCAGGCAGGCGTTGGCCGACTTGGCCGCGGCGCAGGCCGCGCGCAGTTCTTCGTTGGCGTAGAAGCTGCCGTCCTCGATCGCCGCATCGACCCGGGTCAGGTCCTGATAGACGATGCGGCCGGCGCCCAGATTCATGTGGCCGACTTCCGAATTGCCCATCTGCCCGTCCGGCAGACCGACGTGGCGGCCTTCGGTGTGGATCAGGGTGTGCGGCTCGCTGGCCAGCAGACCGCGCCAGTTGGGCAGATCGGCCTGGGCCAGGGCGTTGTCTTCCGGGTCGTCGCGGTGGCCCCAACCGTCCAGGATCAACAGCACTACGGGCTTGGGTCGGGAAGTCGCTGACACGTCGAAAGTTCCTATGACTTGGGGCAGGGGCCGCGGCGGGCGGGTTGCGCGATTGTAGCGAAGCGGGAGATCGAGCCCGCGCCCCGCGGCGGCGGGATCGGGATCGAGCGCGGCGCAAGTGCTTGATCCTGCGAATTTACGGCAGGAACGCAGGCAAAACATGCATCCGGCTTAAACCGTTCGCGCGCTCGCCGCATCTCAAGCTTTGCCCACCAAGACAACGGAACACCGCCATGACCCGTACCCGCCTCTCTTTCAGCCTGTCGGCCCTGATCGCCCTGTCCGCCGTCGCGCCGGCAGCCCTCGCCGCCAACGGCGACATCAGCAAGGTCAACGGCAGCATCACCGTCGCCTCCAGCGAGCGCGCCGGCGATCTGGAAACGGTCAACGGCAGCATCAAGATCGGCGACAGCGCCCGGGTCGAAGATGCGCAGACCGTCAACGGCAGCATCACCGTCGGCAACAGCACCCAGACCGGCGGTCTGGAAACCGTCAACGGCGGCATCCGCGCCGGCACCAACCTCACCGCCAACGACGGCCTGGAAACGGTCAACGGCAGCATCTTCGTCGACCGCGGCGGCACCGTGCGCGGCAAGATCGAGACCGTCAACGGTTCGATCGGCCTGATCGACACCGACGTCGCCGGCAGCATCGAAACGGTCAACGGCGACCTCACCGTCGGCGTCGATTCGCACGTCACCGGCGGCATCCGCTACACCAAGCCGCAGGGCCTCAACCTGACCCATCGCCGCGATCCGCGCGTGATCATCGGACCCAACGCGCGCGTCGACGGCACCCTGGTGTTCGAGCGCGCGGTCGAGCTGTACGTGCACACCAGCGCCAAGACCGGCGCGATCACCGGCGCCACCGCGATCCCGTTCAGCACGCCGACCCCGCCGGTCAAGTAAGCATCGCTTCTCGCCCGCGCCCGGTTCCTCCTCGTCGAGACCGGGCGCGGTGCGGGCACCCGCGGACTGGCCCTGCAGGAGCGACGCGAGTCGCGACCGCGACATCCGGCCTGCGTCGTAAGCGCGATGCCGCGGTCGCGACCCGCGTCGCTCCTACAGCGGCTTCGGCCGCATCGTGCGAGGGCCGTGCAGGCGACCGTCCGGCGAACCGGCCGTCACGGTCAACACGCGTCCGGCCCAGCACCTAGAATGGACCTCCCCCACCCCCGGCCCTCGCGCCGCTCCTGGAGGTTCCGCTCTTGTCCCGAACTACCCCGTTATTCAAAGCCACCTCGCTGGTGGCCGCCGCGCTGGCGCTGTCGGCGTGCAACCAGCCCGCCGGCGACGCCAAAGCGCCGGGCGAGCCGGCCCCGGCCGCGGTTCAACCGGCCGCCGGCGATCACGCCTTCGACGGCGCGATCAACGCCGCCGATTTCGCCCAGCACGTGAAGACCCTGGCCTCCGATGAATTCGAGGGCCGCGCCCCGGGCAGCGCCGGCGAGGAAAAAACCGTTCAGTACCTGGAAGCGCAGTTCAAGCGCCTGGGTCTGAAGCCGGGCAACGGCGACAGCTATTTCCAGACCGTGCCGATGGTGGAAACCACCGCCGACGAAACCACCTCGCTCAAGCTCGACGTCAAGGGACAGGCGCGCGAGTTGAAGTTCGGCAGCGACATGGTGGTCGGCACCCGCACCGGTCAGCCGGAAGTGAAGATCGACGGCAGCGAACTGGTGTTCGTCGGCTACGGCGTCAACGCGCCCGAGCAGCAGTGGAACGATTACGCCGGCGTCGACGTCAAGGGCAAGACGGTGGTGATGTTCGTCAACGACCCGGGTTTCCACGGCCAGGACGCGACCTTGTTCGAAGGCAAGCGGATGACCTACTACGGCCGCTGGACCTACAAGTTCGAAGAAGCCGCGCGCCAGGGCGCCAAGGCTGCGCTGATCATTCACGACACCGCCGGCGCTTCCTACGGCTGGGAAGTCGTCAAGAACTCTTGGTCCGGCGCGCAGTTCGATCTGCCGGCCAAGGACGATCCGGAACCGCGTCTGCCGGTGCAGGGCTGGATCACCAGCGACGCCGCGCGCAAGTTGCTCGGCGATCTGGGCCAGAACCTGGATCAGCTGTATCAGGCCGCCGGCAAGCGCGGCTTCAAGGCGATCCCGCTGCAGGCCAAGGCCTCGGTGGATCTGAAGAGCAAGATCAGCGAGAAGTCCTCGCGCAACGTGATCGCCCGCCTGGACGGCGCCAAGCGTCCGGACGAAGCCATCGTCTACATGGCGCACTGGGATCACCTGGGCAACCACACCGCCGAAGGCGGACACGAAGGTCACGGCGCCGACGCCAAGACCACCGGTCCGGACACGATCTACAACGGCGCGGTCGATAACGCCTCGGGCGTGGCCGGCATCCTGGAGATCGCCGAAGCCTTCACCAAGCAGACCCCGCCGCCGGACCGCTCGCTGCTGTTCCTGGCGGTGACCCTGGAAGAATCGGGCCTGCTCGGTTCCAAGTACTACGTCGCCCATCCGACCGTGCCGCTCAACAAGACCGTGGCGGTGATCAATCTCGACGCCATGCCGGTGATCGGCAAGGCCCGCGACATGACCGTGGTCGGCTTCGGCAGCTCGGAACTGGAAGACATCCTCAAGACCGTCGCCGACGGCCAGCAGCGCGTGCTGCATGCCGAAGGCACGCCGCAGGACGGCTTCTACTTCCGTTCCGATCACTTCAACTTCGCCAAGGCCGGCGTGCCCGCGCTGTACGCCAAGGGCGGCGACGACCTGCTCGAAGGCGGCGTGGAAGCCGGCCAGAAGGCGCAGATCGACTACCGCGACAACCGTTATCACAAGCCGGCCGATCAGTTCGACGCGGCCTGGAAGCTCGACGGCGTGGTCCAGGACCTGGACGCGCTGTACGGCGTCGGCAAGATCCTCGCCGGCAACGAGCAGTGGCCGAACTGGTACGAAGGCAACGCCTTCCGCGCCGCGCACGACAAGTTGATGGCGCCGGCCAAGTAAGCCGCGCCCAGCATCGCTGGTCCGGCGGCGTACGCGCCGGCGGACCGCCGATCCGGTCGCCCGCGACCGCAAAGCGATCCGACGACGGCGCCCCCTGGGCGCCGTCGTTTTTTCCGCTAGGCTGAGCGCACCGCGGATGGCGGTGTGCTTACCGAAGGAACGCGCATGTCCATGACCCTGGCTTACTGGTGCGTGCTGATCGCGGCCTTGATGCCTTATGCCTGGGTCGCCGTGGCCAAGGCCAGCGGCAACCGCTACGACAACCGCGACCCGCGCGGCTGGCAGGCGCGCCAGGACAATCCGCGTTCGAACGCCGCCTACGCCGCCCACCTCAACGCCTTCGAAGCCTTCGCCCCGTTCGCCGCCGGCGTGCTCGGCGCACAGATGGCGGGCGTGGATACCGACTGGATCGTGATTCTGTCGATCGTGTTCGTGATCTGCCGGGTGTTGCACGGCGTGTTCTACATCGCGCGCAAGCAGTTGCTGCGCAGCCTGGTGTGGGCGGTCGGATTCCTGTGCGTGATCGCGTTGTTGGCGCTCGCGGCGCTGGCGGCGATTTGAATCGGCGGCAAGGCAGCCGATCTGGAGCGGGCGTGACCGAATCCGACAAAATCCGCTCCGCGGCAGGCGGCGATATCCGTCTCTGGATCGACGATGGCCAATCGATTCATATGAAGCTCTGCAATCCGTACGACGATCCGGTCGAGCTCACTGAACATCAGGCGCTGGCGCTCGCGGAAACGCTGAGGATGCTGGCGCACAGACTGCAGGCTTCATGATCGATACCGCCGGCGAGATCGCTCCGAGCAAGCGAGCGCTTTGACGACCCGCTCGCCGCCACACCCCACTCACACTGTCCCTTCGAGCTACGCATGTCCCCGACCTTCGATCACGATGACTTCGCGCAATCCCTGCGCGACGACGGCTTCCGTTTCGTGGCTGGCGAAGACATGCGCACGCATTTGCGCGAGCACGGTTCGCTACAGGATTGGGACGCGTTCGCCGACAGTTGGAACGATCTGGCGCCCGACGCCTATCTGGCCCAAGTCGGCCGTCACCGGCGGCGGCGCCACGCGGTGTTCCGCGCCGGGCGCGAGGGCGGGATCGAACGCCGGCCCCATCAGCCGCACTATCAGAGCCTGAATTACAACGCGTTGCAGGGCGATATCGAACGCTGGTTCGAACCGGTGCGCGAGGACATTGCGCACAGCCAAACGCTGGTTACTGTGCTGACGTTCTGTCGCGATTTCTTCTCCGCGCTCGCGCCGAAGACCCAGGCCTGGCATATCGAGCTGCATCAGTTCCGGATCGAAGCGCGCAGCGATGAGGAAGGACAACCCACGCCCGAAGGCGTGCATCGCGACGGCGTGGACTATGTGTTGGTGTTGCTGATCGATCGGCACAACATCGTCAGCGGCACCACCACCATCCACACTGCCGACGGCACCCAACTCGGCAGCTTTACCCTGACCGCGCCGCTCGATGCCGCGCTGGTCGACGACGCACGCGTGTTCCATGGCGTCACGGCGGTTACGCCGCAAGATCCGAAGCGCGAAGCGCATCGGGATGTGTTGGTGGTGACGTTCCGCGGCGTGGCTTGATCCGTCAGCGCGGCTCGATCTCCCGAACTCGCCCCGCATAGGCCCCTGTCCCGCTTTGCGGCGACCGAAGGGAGTGCAGGGCTGAGAGGGGTTGGGGTGAGGGCGCGCGCGAAGGAAGCGCGACAAACCTTGCGTCTTCACCGCGCCAAGCGATCAGATCCGACGGTTCTGCAGGCCCAGATCCGCGCCGCTTTACACGCGGCGACCTATTTTCTGTAACTCGACCGACGATTAACTCCGCCGACGTTGATCCGCGGCGTCGCGATTAACTCGCCGCATGTATTCCGAACAAAACATTGCCC
>NZ_JBAMDI010000241.1:0-7049 GCF_036961695.1 Pseudomonas sp. CGJS7
GCGACAACGGTGCGTATTCCAGCGCCGCTCCGTACGCCGACACCTTGCGTTTCGGCGCGGGCATCAATCAGAGCGACGTCGCATTCCAGCGCGTCGGCGATGATCTGAAGGCCGTCGTCGCGGGGCAGGGCGACCAGGTCGTGATCAAGGATTGGTACAAGGGGGCCGGCGGTTACAAGATCGAGAACGTCGTGTTTGGCGATGGATCGAGCTTGAACTCGGGCCAGATCGACGGCCTGATCGCGGCGATGGCGACGGCCGGCGATGGTTCGCGGGAATCGGCTTTCGCGCCGATGCAGCCGCAGCCGACCTGGACCTTGGGCTGATCGCAAGGTCGGTTCGCGCAACAAAACGGCAAGGGCGCTTCGGCGCCCTTGCTGTTTTTCGGCCGGAGCCGGCTGAGCGCCCCTGCCTGGGTCCGTCGGCGGATGCCCGAGTAGGTCGAAAGCTGGGGGCGCGGCGCGGCGGCGCAGGTTTACACTGCCCCGGGTCGGACCCGCGGGAGTACTTGGATGTCATCGCAGCATGTCGGTTCCAATGTAGACGGCCATGGCGCGCACGCGCCGGCCAAACCCAGCGCGCGCGCATTCGTGCCGATGGTCCACGTCGCCAGCTTGCCGCGCTCGATCGCGTTCTACGCAAACTTCGATTTCCGCGCCGGGCAAGTGCATCAGGAGGCCTGCCTGGGCGAAGACCCGGTCTGGGCCTGGATGGAAAGCCCGGGCGGTGCCGAGTTCATGCTGGTCAAGGCCGACGGGCCGATCGACGACACGGTCCAGGGCGTGCTGTTTTATCTGTACTGCGACGACGTCGCGACGATGCGCGAACGTGTTCTGGCCGCTGGCCTGGATGCGGGCGAGATCGCGTATCCGTTCTATCGCCCCAAGGGCGAGTTCCGCGTCCGCGACCCCGACGGTTATGTCGTGATGGTCACGCACGACGGCGATTGACGGCCTTTGCTTTTTTCTTCCTCTTTCTTGTCCGGAGCCGCACCGATGAATTCCCCGTTTGTGAAATCCGCCGCGTACGGCGCGCTCGCGCTGTCCTTGTCGCTGGGCCTGTCCGCCACCGCGCTCGCCGCCGAAACCACCCGCTATCTGGCCCTGGTCGACGGCGGCAAGCAGGCCGGCCAGCAAGTGGTCACCCGCGGCGACGACGGCGCGGTGTCGGTGGAGTACATATTCAAGGACAACGGCCGCGGGCCGGAGCTCAAGGAAACCTACACCCTGGCCGAGGACGGTACCTACCGCACTTATCAGGTCAGCGGCACCTCCACCTTCGGCGCCAAGGTCGAGGAGAGCTTCAAGCGCGAGGGCGACAAGGCCAGTTGGAAATCGAAGTCCGATGCGGGCGAGGCGACGGTGTCCGGGATCGGTTTGTATTCGCCGGTCGGCGGCACGCCGGAGGGGATGTCGGTGTTGTTGAGCGCGCTGGCCAAGCGCGCCGACGGCAAATTGCCGCTGCTGCCCAACGGCACCTTGAGCTCGCAGACCTTGGCGCAGGCGCAGGTCAGCCGCGACGGCAAGACCCAGACCGTCGAGCTGATCGCGTTGACCGGGCAGGGCTTCACTCCGAACTTCGTCTGGGCCACCACCGGCGCGCAGCCGCGGATGTTCGCCTACATCTATCCCGGTTATCTGCAACTGATCGAGGAAGGCTGGCAGGCCAACGCCAACGCGCTGGAAACGCAGCAGAAGGCGGCCGAGGGCAAGCTGCTGGTCGATCTGCGCAAGAAGCTCGGCCACAGTTTCACCGGCACCACCTTGTTGCGCGATGTGCGGGTGTTCGACAGCGAACACGCCAAGCTCGGCGACGCCACCGATGTGGTGATCGCCGACGGCAAGATCGTTTCGGTCGGCAAGGCCGACAAGAACCTCAAGCCGGCGCGGGTGGTAGACGGCGGCGGCAAGGTGCTGATGCCGGGCTTGTTCGACATGCACGGGCATGTGTCGCGCTGGGACGGCGGCCTCAACATCGCCGCCGGCGTGACCACCGTGCGCGACATGGGCAACGACAACGCGACCTTGCAGCAGATGATCGCCGAGATCGACAACGGCACCCTGATGTCGCCGGGCGTGGTGCCGGCGGGTTTCATCGAGGGCGAGAGCAACTATTCGGCGCGCAACGGTTTCGTCATCAAGAATCTGGACGAAGCCAAGAAGGCGGTGGATTGGTACGCCGCACACGGCTATCCGCAGATCAAGATCTACAACTCGTTCCCCAAGGCGGTGCTGCGCGACACGGTCGCCTATGCGCACAGCAAGGGCCTGCGGGTCAGCGGCCACGTGCCGGCGTTCCTGCGCGCGCAGGACGTGGTCGATCAGGGCTTCGACGAAATCCAGCACGTCAATCAGCTGATGCTGAACTTCTTCGTCGACGACAAGACCGACACCCGCACCTTGCAGCGGTTCTATCTGGTCGCCGACAAGACCGCCGATCTGGACCTGGATTCCAAGCCGGTGCAGGACTTCATCGCGACTCTGGCGAAAAAGCAGATCGCGATCGACCCGACCCTGGCCACCTTCGAGTTCCTGCATCAGCGCGACGGCGAGTTGTCGCCGATCGTCGCCGGCATCGACGACCACCTGCCGCCGGACGTGCAGCGCGGCCGGCGTTCGGCGGAAATGAACATTCCCGACGACGCCACCGCCGCGCGCTACGTCAAGTCCTACGACAAGCTGGTCGAGTTCGTCGGCCGCGCCTACAAGGCCGGCGTGCCGTTGCTCGCCGGCACCGACGAAGTTCCGGGCTTTACCTTGCAGCACGAACTGGCCTTGTACGTGCGCGCCGGGCTGACCCCGTCGCAGGCCTTGCAGGTCGCGACCTGGAACGCGGCCAAGGTCGCGCGGGTGCTCGACAACCGCGGTTCGGTCACCCCGGGCAAGCGTTCGGATCTGATTCTGATCGATGGCGATCCGACCAAGGACATCGGCGACATCCGCAAGGTGTCGCTGGTGCTGCGCGGCGACACCGCGTACTACCCGAGCGAGGTCCACGCGGCGCTGGGAGTGAAGGCGTTCGCGGCGCCGGCGAAGGTCACTGCGGCCAAGTAACCCGCGGACCCATACCCGCGCCACCACCAGGCCCAAAACACCCCCAACGAAGTTCCCCCCTTTGAAAAAGGGGGCAGGGGGGATTTGCTCTTAGCCAGCAAATCCCCCGCGCAGCAGCACCATCGCCTTCGTCCATCCACGCAGCGCCCGCCCCCTTTTGCAAAGGGGGCGCCGGTTATCTCTGCCGAGCCAGCCCGCGTTGCCACCAGTCTCCAAACACCCCCAACGAAGCTCCCCCCCTTTGAAAAAGGGGGGGCCGGGGGGATTTGCTCTTAGCCAGCAAATCCCCCGCGCAGCAGCACCATCGCCTTCGTCCGACGACGCAAGCGCCCGCCCCCTTTTGCAAAGGGGGCGACGGTTATCTCTGCCGAGCCAGCCCGCGTTGCCACCAGTCTCCAAACACCCCCAACGAAGCTCCCCCCCTTTGAAAAAGGGGGGCAGGGGGGATTTGCTCTTAGCCAGCAAATCCCCCGCGCAGCAGCACCATCGCCTTCGTCCGACGACGCAAGCGCCCGCCCCCTTTTGCAAAGGGGGCGACGGTCATCTGTGGCCCCCAGGCGCCTTTTGAGCACCGGCTCTTTAATGATTTGGTAACATTCGCCGGTCAATGAGCCGACCACGGTGCGGGCAGGTCCGCATCCCGACCGTCAAGGGACGGTCCGATCGCCCATCGCCGTCAGCCCATGCCCGAGGGGAGCATGAAGCCGCGGCGGTTTCCCAAGCACTGGCGCCCGATGCGCCGCGTCCACCGAGAAACCCGACCATGCTCAAGCACTTGCCTGCTTTCCGCAGCCATGCTCCCCGCACTCACGCCCTGGCCGTCGCCATCGGCCTGACCCTCGTTTCCGCCAGCGTTTTCGCCCAGGACACCGCGCCCGCCGCGGCCGCTCCGGCCGAAGGCGAGGCCAAGACCCTCGACGCGCTGATGGTCACCGCCCAGCGCAAGGTCGAACGCGCCAAGGACGTGCCGGTCGCGCTCACCACCGTCGATCGCGAGAAGCTGCACGTGCTCGGCTCCGGCGGCGGCGACATCCGCTTCCTGTCCGGCCGCCTGCCCAGCCTCAACATCGAGTCCTCCTTCGGCCGCGCCTTCCCGCGTTTCTACATCCGCGGCCTGGGCAACACCGACTTCGACTTGAACGCCTCCCAGCCGGTCTCGCTGGTGTACGACGACATCGTCCTGGAAAACCCGCTGCTCAAGGGCTTCCCGGTGTTCGACCTGGAGAACGTGGAACTGCTGCGCGGCCCGCAGGGCACGCTGTTCGGCCGCAACACCCCGGCCGGCGTGGTCAAGTTCGAATCGGCCAAGCCGACCCGCGAACTGGAAGGCTACGGCCAGATTTCCTACGGCACCTACGGCACCACCAACTTCGAAGGCGCCGTCAGCGGTCCGCTCGGCGCCAATTGGTCCGGCCGCGCGTCGGCGATGTATCAGCGCCGCGACGATTGGGTCGACAACACCAATCCCAACGCGCGCAGCAACAAGAAGCTGGAAGGCTACGACGAATCCGCGCTGCGCCTGCAGTTGCAATACGACGGCAGCGACACCTTCCACGCGCTGTTCAACGTGCACGCGCGCCGGCTCAACGGCACCGCGCGTTTGTTCCGCGCGCAGTTGTTCAAGAAGGGCAGCAACGATCTGTTCGACGGTTTCGACGAAGAGAAGGTCGGCATCGACGGCCGCAACTTCCAGAACCTCAAGACCCACGGCGCCAGCGCGCGCCTGAGCTGGGATCTGTCCAACGAGCTGACGCTGTATTCGATCACCGGTTACGAAACCGCCGAATCCTTGAGCCGCGGCGACATCGACGGCGGCATCGGCGCGATGTTCCTGCCGGGCGGCAGCACCCCGGTCGGCATTCCGTTCACCGCCGAATCCGCCGACGGCTTGCCCGATCACCGTCAGTGGACCCAGGAATTCCGCCTGGAATCCAACTACAGCGGCGCGTTCAACTGGCAGGCCGGCCTGTTCTATTTCGACGAAGACATCACCGTCGACAGCCTCAACTACGACACCCTGGCCGGCGGCATCCAGGCCGGTCACGCTCAGCAGAAGCAGCGCAACAAGGCCTGGGCGGCGTTCGGCTCGGTCGAGTACGCGGTGACCGACCGCTTCAAGCTGCGCGGCGGCCTGCGCTACACCCAGGACAAGAAGGACTTCAGCGCCAGCGTGTTGCAGAGCGCGCCGTTCGGCGCGCCGGTGTCGGGTCCGTTCAAGGTCTCCACCGACGTCGACGACGTCAGCTGGGACATCAGCGGCGTGTTCCAGGCGACCGATGAGGTCAACTTGTACGCCCGCGTCGCCAAGGGCTTCCGCGCGCCCAGCATCCAGGGCCGTCTGCTGTTCCAGACGCCGCCGCAGCCGTCGGTGGCCGACGCGGAGAAGGTGATTTCCTACGAGGCCGGCGTCAAGGCCGATCTGTGGGACAAGCGCGCGCGCCTGGGCTTCGCGCTGTTCCGCTACAACGTCGACAACCAGCAGCTCAACGCCGTCGGCGGCGCGCTCAACCAGACCATCCTGGTGAACGCGGACAAGACCGTCGGACAAGGCTTCGAAGTCGATCTCGACGCGTACCTGACCGACAACCTGATGGTCACCTTCGGCGCCAGCTACAACGACACCGAGATCAAGGACGCCAACCTGTTCGTCGCGCCCTGCGGCGGCGGCTGCACCGTGACCGACCCGCTGGTGGTGCGCAACGGCCAGACCCTGGCGGCGATCAACGGCAATTCCTTGCCGCAGGCGCCGAAGTGGGTCTACAACCTGACCGCGCGCTACACCCTGCCGCTGGCCAACGGCAACGAGTTCTACGTCTACACCGACTGGGCCTACCGCAGCGAAGTCAACTTCTTCCTGTACGAGTCCAAGGAGTTCCGCGGCAAGTCGCTGGTCGAAGGCGGCCTGCGCGTGGGCTACATGTGGGACAACGGCCGTTACGATCTGGCCCTGTACGGCCGCAACATCCTCGACGAAGTGCGCGCGGTCGGCGGCATCGACTTCAACAACCTGGTCGGTTTCGTCAACGATCCGCGCATCGTCGGCGTGGAGTTCAAGGCTTCGTTCTGATCGAGTCGGTACGAGCGATCGCGTCGCGATGTTTCGGACGGCCCGCCTGGCGCGGGCCGTTCGTTTTTTGCGCGGAGGAGTTTCCGCGGCGGCGCATTCGCCTACCGTCATTCCCGCGAAGGCGGGCTCCGCTTTACTTCGGCGTAGCCGAACATCCAGAGACTTCAGAGCCATGCCGCGAGAAAGCCCTGGATCCCCGCCTTCGCGGGGATGACGGACAACAGCATGGCGCCGCGATCGAGCCGTGACGGCTCCAATCCACCACACCCCGTCACGCCCGCCGAAGCCGATACGCGCACAAGCAAAGCGTGACGCGCTTTAAAGTCCGAGCCGCCGAAGCCGGATTCGACCATCCGACCCGCGCCGACCCGGGCATCGTCACGCCCGACGCGCTATCGTGCGCGCAACCCACATCGAGCGCCGTCTCATGACCACCGCCTACGACTTCTCCGCCACCGACATCGACGGCAAGACCCAGTCGCTGGACCGCTACAAGGGCAAGGTGTTGCTGATCGTCAACGTCGCCTCCAAGTGCGGCTTCACCCCGCAATACACCGGCCTGGAAAAACTCGAGCGCGATTACCAGACCCGCGGTTTCGAAGTGCTGGGCTTCCCCTGCGATCAGTTCGGCCATCAGGAGCCGGGCGACGAAAACGAGATCAAGGAATTCTGCTCGCTGACCTACGATGTGACCTTCCCGATGTACGCCAAGATCGACGTCAACGGCGACAAGGCGCACCCGCTGTGGAAGTGGCTCAAGGATGAGAAGGGCGGCTTCCTCGGCATCGACGCGATCAAGTGGAACTTCACCAAGTTCCTGGTCGGCCGCGACGGCAAGGTGATCAAGCGTTACGCGCCGACCGACAAGCCCGAATCGATCGCCGCCGATATCGAGAAGGCGCTGGCCTGATCTAGGCGTAGCGCCAAGA
>NZ_JBAMDI010000242.1:0-6873 GCF_036961695.1 Pseudomonas sp. CGJS7
TGAACGGCAGTTCAGCGGCAGCCGTGCTATCTTCCCCGGCAGAAGGGGAGTAGCTCCCGCTGTCGTCATCGTCACTACGGGCTCACCACCCCGGTGCGACAGGTATCCGGACCACCGACGCGGTCGGCCGGATACGAGCAAGACCTTCGCCGCAGCGGCGAAGGCATGTCTCCCGAATTCCCTCCGGACGACGCTTCGCGGCCTGCGGCCTCGAAACCGGCGCGCTTGCGCCCTCAACGTCTTGCTGGAGATTCAAATGGAAACCATCGGCAGTCCGATGCTGTGGGGCGCGTTCGCCGCCTTCGTCGTCGTCGCGCTGCTCGTCGATCTGGTGCTGATGCGCCACGGCGGGCCGCACAAAGTCACGTTCAAGGAAGCCGCGTGGTGGAGCGTGGGCTGGATCGCGCTGGCGTTGGTGTTCAACGCGGCGCTGTGGTGGTACGTGAGCCGCGAGTCCGGCGCTGAAGTAGGCAACCGGATCGGGCTTGAGTTCTTAACCGGTTACCTGGTCGAGAAATCGCTCGCGGTCGACAACATCTTCGTGTTCCTGATGCTGTTCTCCTACTTCGCGGTGCCCGAGGAACAGCGCCAGCGCGTGCTGGTGATCGGCATCCTCGGCGCGATCGTGCTGCGCTCGGTGCTGATCTTCGCCGGCGCGCTGTTGCTGGCCAAGTTCCACTGGGTGCTGTACGTGTTCGGCGCGTTCCTGGTGTTCACCGGCATCAAGATGCTGATGGCCGCGGGCAAGAGCCCGGACCTGGAGCAGAACCCGGTGCTCAAATGGATGCGCGGGCACCTGCGTCTGACCGACGACTACCACGACAGCAAGCTGTCGATCATGCGCGACGGCAAGCGCTGGTTCACCCCGTTGTTCGCGGTGATCGCGCTGATCGGCGTGACCGACGTGATCTTCGCGGTCGACTCGATCCCGGCGATCTTCGCCATCACCGCCGATCCGTTCATCGTGCTGACCTCGAACGTGTTCGCGGTGCTGGGCCTGCGCGCGATGTTCTTCCTGCTGCAAGGCATGGCCGACCGCTTCCACCTGCTGCCCTATGGCCTGGCCCTGGTGCTGGTGTTCATCGGTACCAAGATGCTGCTGATCGACATCTACAAGATCCCGATCCTGGTCTCGTTGCTGGGCGTGGCGGTCATCATCGGCACCTCGGTGGTGTTGAGCCTGCTCAAGCCGGCCAAACCCGCCGAGCCCGATTCGGGCGCGGCGTAATCGCGACGGCGGCGGGCTGAGCGGCCTGCACGCCGAAGCTGGAACGTGACGGGCCGCGGCGCCGATGGTTACATTGGCGCCGCGGTCCGTTTTTCGTTTCCACCTTCGCCAAGGCGCGCTATGGCCCGGAAGACTGTCACTCAGACGATCGCCAAGACCGCGGTCGACAAAGCCGTCGCGGCCAAGTCGGTTGCGAAGAAAACCGCCGTATCTAAAGCCGCGAAGAAGCCTGTGGCGCCGGCCGCGCCGTTGCCCGACCGGCTCGCCGAAGCCCTGCGCCAACTCAAGGCCGCATCCAGCGCGAGCTACCGCGACGGCATGGCGCGTTACGCGATTCCCAATGAACACGCCTTCGGCGTACCGATGGCCTCGATCCAGGCCGTGGCCAAGCGCCTGGGCCGCGACCGCGAACTGGCCGCCGCGTTGTGGGACAGCGGCTGGTACGAGGCGCGGCTGCTCGCCGCCTACATCGACGACCCCGCCCAAGTCACCGCCGCGCAAATGGACCGCTGGTGCCGCGATTTCGACAACTGGGCGGTGTGCGACACGATCTGCTTCGCCCTGTTCGACCGCAGCCCGCTGGCCTGGCGCAAGATCGAGCAATGGGCGCCGCGCCGCGACGAGTTCGTGCGCCGGGCCGCGTTCGCGCTGCTGGCCAGCAAGACCGTGCACGACAAATCGGCCGACGACGCGCAGTTCCGGCGCGGCTTGGAACTGGTCGAGGCGTATGCCTGCGACTCGCGCAACTTCGTCAAGAAAGCAGTGAACTGGGCGTTGCGTTCGATCGGAAAACGCAATCCGGCGCTGCATGCGGCGGCGCTGGACACCGCCACGCGATTGGCCGCCTCGGCCGATGCCGCCACGCGCTGGAACGGCAAAGACGCGCTGCGCGAACTCAACGGCGCCGCGACCTTGCGCCGGCTGGCGCAAAAGACCAACACCCGATTGCCCGCTTGAAGCCGTAGCCCGCTGTAGGAGCTGCGCAAGCTGCGACCGCGAATCCGCGCCGATTGCGCAAGCCGCACCGCAGCCGCGAATTCGCGGTCGCAGCTTGCGCAGCTCCTGCAGCGGGGCGCCGGGGCGCGTTTGCAGCGCTGGCAAGCCACGCTTGGCTTATCCTTCGCCGCTGAACTCCTCGTCTCGGCTGACGCGCATCGCCGCGAAGCCGACTCTTCCCGGACACCGGTGCCGCGCATGCTCGCTTTGTCGATTCTCGCCAACCCCAGCCCCACCAGCCTCAGCCACGCCATGGCCGACGCCGCCCACCGCGTGTTGAGCGAGCGCGGTTATCGGATCGCCTTCCACGATCTGTACGCGGAAGGCTTCGATCCGGTCCAGCCCACCGGCGAGAGCGGCAACACCCGCTCGGACGACGCGCTGATCGAACAGCATTGCGCCGAGCTGGCCAGCGCCGATCTGATCCTGATCTTCCACCCCAATTGGTGGGGCCAGCCGCCGGCGATCATGAAGGGCTGGATCGACCGCGTGTTCCGCCTGGACACCGCCTACGGCTATCCGCCCGGCGTGTCTTACCAAGGCGTGCCGGTGGGATTGCTCAAGGCGCGGCATGCGCTGGTGTTCAACACCTCCAACACCCCGGCGCAGCGCGAGGCCGAAGCCTTCGGCGACCCGCTGGAGGCGATCTGGAAGCGCTGCGTGTTCGGCCTGTGCGGCGTGGACTCGGTGATCCGGCGCATGGTCGGGCCGGTGTCGGGCAGCGATGAGTCGCAACGCCGGCAATGGCTCGAAGAAGTCGCCGCGGACGTAGCCGCGGTGGCCTGATCGCGGTTGCCGTCGCGGCCGCCGTCGCGGCCGCCGGGCAGCGCGGAGACTTGCCCGAAACAATGATTTCAGCTCGCACCAGTGGAGTCGGAACAACTGTGGCAATTACGAGTCGGCCACATCGGAATCCAACCGCCGCGTCGGCAGGAGAACTTCGGGTTCGCGCTCGCAATAGGCCTTCAGCCCGCGCAAACGCCGTCGCACCACCGCATCGAAATAGCGCGCCGCCAAAGGCTCGATGGCCCAACCCAACCAGCGCGGCCGCGCGCTGAGGCTGTAACGAAAGCGCGCATCGGTACGCCGCGGGTCCAGCGGCTGGAAGATCCAGGAGCCGGCGAACTTCCGCAGAAACCACGGCCCGCTCACCATCGCGATCGCGGCATGGGTGGGCGGTTTGAGCTGAACGAACCGGACCAGCATGCGCAAGCCGAACTTGTTGCGCACCCGTACCAGCGTGCCCACCGCCAGCGGCGCGGCCGCATCGCCGACGACCTGGATGCGTTCGGGGAACGGGTCCCAGTCGTAGCGCACCGCATAGTCCTGCGAGACCGCATAGACGCGGTCCGCCGAGGCGGCGATTTCGATGCGTCGTTCGATCAGGGCCATGTGCGGCGTCGACAGCGGGACCGGTGAATTATGCCGATCGTCGCAGTCGCTGCGCGGTACGCAGCGATGCGTCGGAAGGTCGCAGCGCCGGCGCTCAGCGCGCTGGCGGTTCGGCCAGCTTTTCGTCCTTGAACAAGGCCACGTGCGGCACGCCGTCGGCGCCGATCCAGCCGCGGTACATGCCTTCGGTGTTGAACGGCAGGGCGAAGCGGCCGTCGCTGCTCAGCGCGATCGCGCCGCCGTCGCCGCCGGCCTTGGGGATCTCGCCGTTGATCACTCCCTCGGAGGCTTCGGCGATGCTCTGCCCGGCGTATTGCACCCGCGCGCAGATCTCGTGCGCCGCCACCGCGCGGATGTAGTACTCGCCCCAGCCGGTGCCCGACACCGCGCAGCGCGCGTTGGCGTAGGTGCCGGCGCCGATGATCGGCGAATCGCCGACGCGGCCGTAGCGTTTGTTGGTCATGCCGCCGGTGGAGGTGCCCGCGGCCAGATGGCCTTGCGCGTCCAGCGCGACCGCGCCGACGGTGCCGAAGTGCTTGGCGGTTTCGATCTCCGTGTGGGCCTGGCCGGAGGCTTCTTCCTTCAGCGCCTTCTGCAATTGCTGCCAGCGCTTTTCGGTGCGGAAGTAGGACGGATCGACCAAGGTCACGCCGTTTTCCTGGGCGAAGGCCTCGGCGCCGTCGCCGGTCATCATCACGTGCTTGGATTTTTCCATCACCGCGCGCGCCAGCAGGATCGGGTTCTTGACCCGGCGCACGCCGGCGACCGCGCCGGCGCGCAGGCTGGCGCCGTCCATCAGCGCCGAATCGAGTTCGTTCTTGCCGTCGTGGGTGAACACCGCGCCGCGGCCGGCGTTGAACTGCGGTGCGTCTTCCAGCACGGTGATCGCCGCGGTGACCGCGTCCAGCGCCGGTTTGCCGGCGGCCAGTTTCTCGTGCCCGGCGCGCAAGGCGCTTTCCAGTGCGGCGCGCGCGTCTTTCTGATCCTGCTCGCTCAAACCAGCGCGCTCCACGCCGGCGCCGCCGTGGATCACCAGCACCGGATGGATCGGCGGCGGCAACGCGGCGGCGGGCGCGGCGCAGGCCAGCGCCAAGGCCAGCGTCAGCGCGGTGGCGCTCGGGCGAGCGATGCGGAAAGAGCGGTTGCGCGAGGCGTGTTTCATCTAAAGCTCCAGATCGGATTCGGGGCCAGGACGTGCGGCGGTCGCAGCGATGCGCGCGGCGCCGGCGTCAGGCGCCCGGCTCGCGCCGGATCAGCTGCCCGGCGCGGACATCATAAAGCTCCGCGAACGCCGGCCGTTCGACTTGCAGGTCGCTCATCCGCAGCGCGCTGTCGCTGCCCAGCCCAGTCACCGTCACCCCGCGCACGCTCAGCGGCGATCCGCTGCGGTAGACCTGCGCCGGTTGCCGCGCGCGCACCAGCCAGACCTTGCCGCCGTTGCCGCTGAACACGCGGCCATCGCCGCGCGCGTCGATGCACAGCGCGGTGTATTCGTCCACGCCCAGGCCGACCAGATCGTCGCGGTCTTGTTCCCGCGACAAGCGCGCGAGGAAGGCGATCAAGCGGCCCAGGCGGTCGCGCTTGCCGAAGTGGCTGTCGGTGACCACCCGTTGCAGGTGCGGCATGTGCAGGAAATCGCCGACCAAGGTCAGCTGCGAGCCGGCCGGATCGCTCAACGCGGCTTGCGAGACCACGCTGCCGCCGTCCATCGCGCCGTAGGCGTAGGCGCCGAGAATCGCAAGGCCCGCGCTGGTGCCGCCGATCGGCTTGCCCGCGCGCACATGCGCGTCGAGCGCGCGCGCCAGCGGCGTGCCTTTCCAATAACGCACGTACTTGGATTGATCGCCGCCGGCGATGAACACGCCGTCGGCCTCGCGCACGATCGCCAGCACCTGCGGATCGCTGGCGGCGCGGCGGTCGTCGAACACCAGGGTTTGCGCTGCGGTGATGCCGCCGATGTCGTGGAAGAATTCGTTCTGCGCCTCGACCGTGCCGGAGGCGCGCAGGATCACGATGCGGCCGTGGCCGGCGCGCTGGACCATCCAGGCGAAGGCTTCGCGCGGCCAGTCGCCGCCGCCGACCAGCATCAATCCGGCCTGCGTCGGCGCGGGCCGCGGCGCGGACAGGTCGCCGATCTGGTAATAGCGATAGCCGTCGCGCTGAGCCGGATCCGAAGGCGCAACCGTCGCGGCGTCGGGCGCGGGCGGGGTTTGCGCCCAGACCGCGCCGCTCGCAGCCCAGCACACCGCCGCCAATGCGATCGCGCGCCAACCGCGCCGCGTTACGCCGCAACCCTTGCCCATCGCGCTGCCTCCGGAGAGTGTCTTGGACCCGATTTCAAGCCGTGACGAAGCAAGGCGGCGCGATCCCCCACGGCCGTCGCAGATCGCGCACGCGGCCGGCGCGATCGTGGCGGCGGCCGCGGCGCTGGGCTAATGTCCGCGCATGGACAGCGCCCTCGACACCTGGTTCGCCAGCGAAATCCTCGTGCACGAGCAGGCCCTGGTCCACTATCTGCGGCGCTGCTGGCCGCAGGCCGATGAGGTCCACGACCTGCGCCAGGAAGTGTATGTGCGGGTCTACGAAGCGGCCGGCCGGGCGCGGCCGCACCAGCCCAAATCGTTTCTGTTCACCACCGCGCGGCATCTGATGACCGACCGCCAGCGCCGCGGCCGGGTGGTGTCGATCGAGGCCGTGGGTGATTTCGAGTCCTTGAACGTCTTGATAGATGAGGTCTCTCCCGAACGCCGGCTCGGCGCGCGGCAGAACCTGCGGCGCCTGGCCGAAGCCCTGGACCGTCTGCCCGATCGTTGCCGCGAGGTGGTCTGGCTGCGGCGGGTGGAGGAACTGTCGCAGAAGCAGGTGGCGCAGCGGATGGGCATTACCGAGAAGACCGTGGAGAAGCAGATCGCCAAGGGCATGCGCTTGTTGGCCGAGCATTACTTCGGCGGCGAACAGGCGCTGAGCGATGCCGACGCGGAATTCGCCAGCGAGGCCGGCCGGACCCGGCCGGCGCGCGGCGAGCAGGCACGGCCGGAACAAGACGACGGGAATCGCGGACATGGCGGCAAGCACACAGATTGAACAGACCGCCGCCGAGTGGCTCGCCCGCCGCGACGGCGGCGACTGGTCGGCCAGCGCGCAAGCGCAGCTCGATGCCTGGTTGGCGCAGGCCACCGCGCACCGGGTCGCGTTCCTGCGCCTGAGCGCGGCGTGGAGCGAAGCCGGCCGCTTGCAGGCGCTGGCCGCCGGCGCGG
>NZ_JBAMDI010000243.1:0-6670 GCF_036961695.1 Pseudomonas sp. CGJS7
GTGCGCCGCCCTTCGGGTGTCCTTTTGCTATCGCGAGTCAGTTGCGCCGCCGGGCCAAAGCAACGGCAACAGCACCCTCATCCGCCCTTCGGGCACCTTCTCAGCCTTGCACTCCCTTCGGTCGCCGCAAGCGGGAGAAGGGAATTAGGGAATGCGGTAGCGGCAATCGGTAGGCTCAGAACTTCCACCCCACCACCAACGCCAACTTGCCATCGGCCAACTTCGAATCGTCCAACGCCTCGGCCAACTCCGGCCCATAACTGGACGTATCGGTGTACTGCAACTCCGCATGCACCGGCCCGAACTGCTTGGTCACCGCCAGCAAATAATCGTTGTAGCTATCGCCCGCCGCATCGTCCAGGTCGTAATAACCCACCTGCGCCTTCAACCCGAACCCGCTCTCGCCCAACGGCCACTCGCCGCCCGCGTTCCAGTAATACCCTTTGCCGCCCAGACCGAAGATGTCCGGCGAATACGCCAAGCCGACGTGGTAGTACTCGGCGAAACTCAACGTCCCTTCCAGCTCGGTGTAGTCGTAGTCGAACCCCGAACGCGACCCCGGATACGCCGCGCGGGTCAGCACCACGTCCAGCTCCAGCCCCGGACGCAGTTCGCCCGCCCAGCCGAGGTAACCGTCGAGTTCGTAGTTCACCCCGTCGTCTTCTTCGCCAGGGGCGGTGAAGTCGATGCTCGAAGCCCACAGGCCGGCGTAGAAGCCGCTGCGGTGCTCCAGGTTGATCTCGGCCTGCAACGCCGGGTCTTCCTGGGTCTGGGACACGCCGCGCCAGACGTAGTCGCTGAGCGCGGACACGCTGCCGCGCACGGCCCAAGGCCGGTCGCCGTCGCTTTCGCCTGCCTGCTGAGCGCTTACCGAAGGCGCGAGCGCGGCCAAGGCCGAGGCCAGCAGCAGCCCGAGCGCGGGCCGGCGCGGGCGAAGGAGGGGCGGAAGGGTCGGCATGAGTGGGGTTCCCCGAAATGACGCACAAGCGCGGCTGAGGACGATATCGCACGCACGGGCCGCCGGAGCAATGCGGCCATCGCAATCCCAGGCACCGGGCCTGGCTTCGTCACCGGGGCTTCGCGCGACAGTTCCGGACAATGCCCCGCGCCCGAGCCGACACCCGCGCCCATGCGTTGACACCGCGCGGACAGGCTCCGAACATCCCCGCCATGTCCCCGGCCGCGCCCGCGCGCCCGCTCCACCCGCCCACAGGCCTTCGTCGCCGCACCCGCCTTCCAGGAGATCCACCGTGACCTTGCGCCTCGCCCCGCTCGCCTGCGCCTTGTTGTTGCTCACCGCCTGCGGCGGCGGCAAGCCCGCCGACGCCAACGCTCCCGCCGCCAAGCCCGGGGCCGAGGAGAAGGTGCTCAACGTCTACAACTGGTCGGACTACGTCGCCGACGACACGGTCAAGAATTTCGAGACCGCCTCCGGGGTGAAGGTCAATTACGACGTCTACGACGCCAACGAAACCCTGGAAAGCAAGCTCAGCGCCGGCGCCTCGGGCTACGACGCGGTGTTCCCGTCGGCGCGGCCGTTCGCCCAGCGCCAGGTCAAGGCCGGGCTGTATGCGCCGCTGGACAAGAGCAAGCTGCCCAACTGGAGCCATCTGGACCCGCAGTTGCTGCAGAACCTGGCCGCGATCGATCCGGGCAACGCCCACCTGGTGCCGTACATGTGGGGCACCACGGGTCTTGGCATCAACGTCGACAAAGTCCAGGCCGCGCTCGGCCCGAACGCGCCGCTGGACTCGTGGTCGCTGCTGTTCGATCCGGCCAACGCGGCCAAGCTGCAGAAATGCGGGATCACCGTGCTCGACGACGATCAGGAAGCCTTCGGCGCGGCGCTGATCTGGCTGGGCCGCGATCCCAACGCCGGCGCCGCCGATGAGATCGACGCGGTGCGCAAGGTCTACGCGGCGATCCGCCCGTACGTGCGCACCTTCAACAACGCCGAGTACAAGGACGCCTTCGCCAACGGCGACGCCTGTTTGGTGATGGGTTACTCCGGCGACATCGCCCAGGCCGCCACCGATGCCTTCGACGCGGCCAAGAAGGCCGGCGCGGCGGCGCCGAACCTGCGCTTCGCCATCCCCAAGGAAGGCGCGATCCGCTGGGTCGACGTGATCGCCATCCCCAAGGACAGCAAGCACATCGGCAACGCCCACGCTTTCATCGATTACCTGCTCGATCCCAAGGTCGCGGCCAAGATCAGCAACCACGTAGCCTACGCCAGCGCCAACAAGGACGCGGCCAGCCTGGTCGATCCGGCCATCGCCCAGGACCCGGGCGTGTATCCGCCCGAAGCGGTGCGGGCCAAGTTGATCGATCCCAAGTCCTTGCCCGAGGACATGCAGCGCCAGCGCGTGCGCGCCTGGACCAGCATCAAGAGCGGGCACTGAGCGCATGAGCGTCCCCGCCCGCGCGCCCGCCCTTGAGCCCTGGCGCGATCCGGCCGCGCAGCCGTTCGTGCGCATCGAGGGCGTGACCAAGACCTTCGGCAAGGTCTACGCCTGCGACGACATCTCGCTGGACGTCTACCGCGGCGAGTTCTTCGCCCTGCTCGGCGGTTCGGGTTCGGGCAAGAGCACGCTGCTGCGGGTGCTGGCCGGTTTCGAATCGCCCGACCGCGGCCGGGTGCTGATCGACGGCGTCGACGTGACCGATCTGCCGCCGTACCAGCGGCCGGTCAACATGATGTTCCAGAGTTACGCGCTGTTCCCGCACATGAGCGTGGCCCAGAACATCGCCTTCGGCCTCAAGCATTCCAGCGGCGCCAAACTCGGCGCCAGCGAGATCGGCGACCGGGTTCAGGCGATGCTGGAACTGGTGCGGATGCCGCAGTTGGGCAATCGCAAGCCCGATCAGCTCTCCGGCGGCCAGCGCCAGCGCGTGGCCCTGGCCCGCGCCCTGGCCAAGCAGCCCAAGTTGTTGCTGCTCGACGAGCCGCTGGGCGCGCTGGACAAGAAACTGCGCGAGCACACCCAGTTCGAACTGGTCAGCATCCAGGAACGGGTCGGCACCACCTTCATCATGGTCACCCACGACCAGGAAGAGGCGATGACCATGTCCTCGCGCATCGCGGTGATGGACGCCGGGCGCATCGTCCAGGTGTCCACGCCGGCGGTGTTGTACGAATACCCCTCGACCCGATTCGTCGCCGAGTTCATTGGCGGCATCAACCTGCTCGAAGGCCGGGTGCTGGGCCAGGACGGCGAAGGCGGATTGCTGCGCATTCAATGCGACGGCGTCGGCGAGGAACTGCTGGCGCGCCATCCCGATCCGTTGCCGGAAGGCACGGCGGTGGCGATCGCGGTGCGGCCGGAGAAGATCGACGTGCACGAGTCGCGGCCGGAGGGCATGGAGAACGCGGTCGCCGGCAAGGTGCGCGATATCGCGTATCTGGGCGATGTGTCGATCTATCACGTGCAGACCGAGGCCGGGGCGATTCTGCGGGTGCAGGAAACGCATGTGGCGCGCAGTTCGGAGCCGCATTACGACTGGGACGATACGTTGTGGTTGTCTTGGGATGCGGCAAGTGCGGTGGTGTTGACGTCATGAAGATCGGGGCGATGGTGGCCGCGGATGTGGACGTCGCGATCGTGGGCGCGTGGTCATGAGTGGGCGGGAAGAAAAGCAAGGCCGGGGGATTTGGGGTTTCTGGGGGGATGTTGTTGATAATCTCTTCGGTTGGTTCCGCGCCGTAGGCGACGAATTCAAGACCCGGCGCGGCCGGCTGCTGGTGACCGCGGTGCCGATGCTGTGGCTGGCGCTGTTCTTCTGCGTCCCGTTCCTGATCGTGCTCAAGATCAGCTTCGCCCAGTCGGTCTTCGGGCAAGTGCCGCCGTATACGCCGCTGCTGGAAACCACCGCCGACGGCGCCACCTCGCTGCGCCTGCACATCGGCAACTACGCCGCGCTGCTGGCCGATCCGCTGTACATCGCCGCCTACCTGAAATCGCTGGTGTTCGCCGGCGTGTCGACCTTGTGCTGCCTGCTGTTGGGCTATCCGATCGCCTACGGCATCGCCCGCGCGCCGCGGATGTGGCGGCTGTTGTTGCTGGTGCTGGTGATCCTGCCGTTCTGGACCAGCTCGCTGCTGCGCACCTACGCGCTGATCGGCCTGTTGCGCGCCAACGGACTGATCAGCCAGGCGCTGGCGGCGGTGGGCCTGATCGAACCGGGCGAAGCGGTGCTGCATACCAATCTGGCGGTGTATATCGGCATCACCTACAACTACCTGCCCTTCATGATCCTGCCCTTGGTCGCGACCTTGATCCGGCTCGATTTCACCCTGCTGGAAGCCGCCGCGGATCTGGGCGCCAAACCCTGGCGCGCGTTCTTGCGGGTGACGCTGCCGTTGTCGTTCCCCGGCATTCTCGCCGGCACCTTGCTGGTGTTCATCCCGGCGGTCGGCGAGTTCGTGATTCCCGATGTGCTCGGCGGTCCGGATGCGCTGACCATCGGCCGGGTGCTGTGGACCGAGTTCTTCACCAACCGCGACTGGCCGCTGTCGGCGGCGATCGCGGTGGCGATGCTGTTGCTGATCGTGCTGCCGACCTTGTTGTTCGAATACGTGGAAAACCGCCGCGCCGCGCGCGAGGCGCAGTCGTGAAGCGGCGTCCGTTCGCGCTGTACACGATGATGGCGCTGGGCTACGCGTTCTTGTACCTGCCCATCGTCTCGGTGATCGTGTATTCGTTCAGCGGCTCGGACCGCGCCACCACCTGGGGCGGTTTCTCGCTGCAGTGGTATGCGGCGCTGGCGCGCAACGAGCAGATCCTGGAAGCGGCCCAGCGCAGCCTGACCATCGCCGCGATCTCGGCCACCGCCGCGGTCGCGCTGGGCACGGCCAGCGGGCTGGCCTTGTCGCGGTTCGGCAAGTTCCCGGGGCGCGGCATCCTCAGCCTGATGAACTCGGCGCCGATGGTGATGCCCGATGTGATGCTCGGCCTGTCCTCGCTGCTGTTGTTCGTCGGGCTGCAGCAGGTCTTCGGTTGGCCCGAACGCGGCATGACCACGATCACCCTGGCCCACATCACCCTCACCGCCTGCTACGTCACCGTGGTGGTGCGCTCGCGCATGACCTCGATGGATTCCAGCCTGGAAGAAGCGGCGATGGATCTGGGCGCCAAACCCTGGCGGGTGTTCTTCGTCATCACCCTGCCCTTGATCGCGCCGGCGCTGCTGGCCGGCTGGCTGTTGGCCTTCACCTTGTCGCTGGACGATCTGGTGATCGCCAGTTTCGCCTCCGGGCCCGGTTCGACCACCTTGCCGATGCTGGTGTACTCCAAGGTCAAGATCGGGGTGACCCCGGAGATCAATGCGCTGACCACGATCATCGTGGTGCTGGTGACCTTGGGCGTGAGCGTGGCCGGCGTGTTGATGCATCGGCGCGAGCGCAAGCTGGCTCGCGCCGCGGACTGAGACGGCGCTCGCGCGGGCCGCGGCGCAGCCGTCGCGGCCCCGCCCCATCGCGACAATCGCCCCGCCGCTGGCGCCAAACGACGAACGGCGACCGCTTCGCGTGTGCGTTCACGCACATGCAATCGCAGCGACATCTGCCGCTGCTCTGATGGCGGCGGGGAACGCAACGTCCGCATCGCTCGCCTCGCCTATGCCGCCGCCGTCCCGGCACGACGCGGCTACGGCCATTTCATTCTGGCACTTCACCTGCATTCGCACCGCTGGCCTCACCGACTTCGCTCGGGCCCGACGTTTCCCCGGATGCCGCACATCCGCGCCGGATTCACTCAAACCCATGGAGATAAAGCAATGGATTACCCAATGCGCGCCGCCGGCGCCAAGCTGTTCGTGCTCGCCGCCGCGCTCGGCCTGGGCCTGATCGCCGCGCCGCAGGCGCAGGCGCAAGGCAACTGCAAGACCGTCAAGCTGCTGCCCGGCGTGATCCAGGTCTACGCGACCGCCCGCGCCGGCGCCGACGCCCCGGCCTCGCAGTTCTGCACCGCCAACTACGCTTGCCCGAGCGGCTCGCGCAAGGTCGAAGTGTTCGGTTCGGCGCTGTCCAGCAACCCCAACGCCGCTATCGCCGTCGACAACAGCGCGGTGCTCACCACCGCCGATGCGATCTCGGCCAACTGCCTCAACAGCAACGTCGGCACCCGCAAGGGCGTCAGCGTCAGCACCTGCAACAGCAAGGACGCCTCGGTCGCGCCGCGCGGAACCGCCGCTGCGGCGGATTGCGCGGTGTTTATCGATGCGCCGGCTGGGGCTTCGGTGGGTGCCAACGCTACTTGCTTCTGCGGCGTTTGAGATTTGTCGTTTGAACGGGTTTTGATCTAGCGGTCGAGAGCAAGATCAAAATGGGTTCCGGCTTTCGCCGGAATGACGGCTTGGGGGAGTGGTTGGTCGCTCCGGACCGGGTTGGTTTCGCTAATAGGCGATGTCGGAAAACTCCCTGGGCCAGCGGGGAGTTTTTTTATGTCCGCAAGATCGGTTCGGTTCTGTCCGGGCGGTTCGCAGTCGAACTGGACGATGCCCGGGTCGTACGAGCGGCGAGACAAAGCGCCGCAAAAGAAAAAGCTCCCCGGGCCAGCGGGGAGCTTTTTTTATATCGCAAACGCTTAAGCGAAACGGCCCGGCGCGGGAATGTCCGCTCCCGCACCGACGGCGGCGGATTATTCCCCGCCGCCGTCGCCTGTTCGCCGCG
>NZ_JBAMDI010000244.1:0-6425 GCF_036961695.1 Pseudomonas sp. CGJS7
ATGTCGACTTCCAGCACCCGCACCTTGACCACGTCGCCGGCCTTGACCACTTCGCGCGGATCCTTGACGTACTTGTCCGACAAGGCCGAGATATGGATCAAGCCGTCCTGGTGCACGCCGATGTCGACGAACGCGCCGAACGCGGCGACGTTGCTGATCACGCCTTCCAGGATCATGCCGACCTGCAGATCCTTGAGCTCTTCCACGCCGTCGGCGAACTTCGCCGCCTTGAACTCGGGGCGCGGATCGCGGCCCGGTTTTTCCATTTCCTTGAGGATGTCGCGCACCGTCGGCACGCCGAATTTTTCGTCGGTGTAGGCCTCGGGCTTGAGCCCGCGCACGAACTGCGGATCGCTCAGCAGGCTCTTCACTTCGCGCCCGCACTGTTTGACGATGCGCTCGACCACCGGATACGCCTCCGGGTGCACCGCCGATGCGTCCAGCGGCTCATCGCCGTCGACGATGCGCAAGAAACCGGCGCACTGCTCGAAGGTCTTCTCGCCCAGACGCGGCACCTTCAACAAAGCCTTGCGCGAGACGAACGGGCCGTTTTCGTCGCGGTGGCGGACGATGTTTTCCGCGACCGTGCTCGACAGGCCCGACACCCGCGCCAGCAACGCGGCCGAGGCGGTGTTGACGTACACGCCGACCGCGTTCACGCAGTCTTCCACCCGCGCGTCGAGCGCGCGCGCCAGACGGTATTGGTCGACATCGTGCTGGTACTGGCCCACGCCGATCGCCTTGGGCTCGATCTTGACCAGTTCGGCCAGCGGGTCCTGCAAGCGCCGCGCGATCGACACCGCGCCGCGGATGCTCACGTCCAGATCCGGGAATTCCTTCGAGGCGAACTCCGACGCCGAATACACCGACGCGCCGGCTTCGCTGACCACGGCCTTGGTCAGTTTGGCTTCCGGCATCAGCTTGATCAGATCGCCGGCCAGCTTGTCGGTCTCGCGCGAGGCGGTGCCGTTGCCGATCGCGATCAGCTCCACCCCGTGCTTGATGCACAGCGCGCGCAGGGCGTGCAGCGACTGGTCCCACTGCTTGCGCGGCTCGTGCGGGTAGATGGTGTCGTGGGCGACGAACTTGCCGGTGGCGTCGACCACCGCGACCTTGACGCCGGTGCGCAGGCCCGGGTCGAGCCCCAGCACCGCGCGCGGGCCGGCCGGCGCGGCCAGCAGCAAATCCTTGAGGTTGTCGCCGAACACGTCGATCGCCTCGGCCTCGGCTTTTTCGCGCGCCTGGCCGAACAGATCCAGCAACAGGTGCAGATGCAGCTTGGCCCGCCAGGTCAGGCGGCAGGCGTCGAGCAGCCAGCGATCGGCCGGACGGCCTTGGTCGGCGATGCCGGCGTTGAGGGCGACGCGGCCTTCGCCGTAGGCGTGGCCGGAATCGGCGTCGCTGCCCGGGTCCAGATCCAGGAACAGGATTTCCTCGCGGCGCGCGCGGAACAGCGCGAGCAGGCGGTGCGAGGGAATCTTGGCCAGGGATTCGCAGTGGTCGAAGTAGTCGCGGTACTTGGCGCCTTCGTTCTCCTTGCCTTCGGCGACGCGGGCGCGGATCACCCCGACCTCGGTGAGCCAGGTGCGCAGTTCGCCGACCAGCTTGGCGTCTTCGCCCCAACGCTCCATCAAGATGGCGCGGGCGCCGTCGAGCGCGGCCTTGACGTCGGCGACCTGCTTTTCTTCGCTGACGAAGCCGGCGGCGAATTCTTCCGGCTTGAGGGTCGGATCGGCGAGCAGGCCGTCGGCCAGCGGTTCCAGGCCGGCTTCGCGCGCGATCTGCGCCTTGGTGCGGCGCTTGGGCTTGTACGGCAGGTACAGATCTTCCAGGCGCGACTTGCTGTCGGCGGCCTCGATGTCGGCGCGCAGTTCGTCGGTCAGCTTGCCCTGCTCGGCGATGCTGTCGAGCACGGCGATGCGGCGGTCTTCGAGCTCGCGCAGATAGCGCAGGCGCGATTCCAGATCGCGCAACTGGATATCGTCGAGCCCGCCGGTGACTTCCTTGCGGTAGCGGGCGATGAAGGGGACCGTGGCGCCTTCGTCGAGCAGACCGATGGCGGCGTGGGCCTGGGCGGTCTGGGCGCCGATCTCGGTGGCGATGAGTTGGGCGATCTTGTTGGCGATCTGCGCGGACTGCGTGTTCTTGTCTTGCATCGTTTCCAATCGGGTAGCCCCGGACTACGGGGGACGGGCGATTGTCGCAATGCGGGCGTGAAGGGGGAACCCGTTGACAGGGTTGGGATTTGGGGGTTGGAGCAAGAGCGAATCCCCCCTGCCCCCCTTTTTCAAAGGGGGGAATCCTTCGGCTGGGTGTGTGGAGAACTGGACTGGTTCGGATGCCGAACCTCCAATCCCGGGCTCAAGATAAGAATGGCTCTCATCCATCGGGTACAATGGCGCCCCCGCTCCACCCGAAACCCTGGCATGTCCTCCGCTTTTGGCACCGAGACGGTGCTGGACGTCCGTCACTGGACCGACGATTACTTCAGCTTCACCACCACCCGCGACGACGGATTCCGTTTCGAGAACGGTCAGTTCGTGATGATCGGACTGCAGGTTCCCAACGAAGCCGGCGTGTCCAAGCCGTTGCTGCGCGCGTATTCCATCGCCAGCGCGAACTGGGAAGAGCAACTGGAGTTCTTCAGCATCAAGGTGCCTAACGGCCCGTTGACCTCCAGGCTCAAATCGATCCAGCCCGGCGACAGCGTGCTGATCGGGCGCAAGCCCACCGGCACCTTGCTGATCCACGATCTGCACCAGGGCCGCAATCTGTATCTGCTGGGCACCGGCACCGGCTTCGCGCCGTGGCTGTCGGTGATCAAGGATCCGGAAACCTATGAGCGCTTCGACAAGGTCGTGCTCTGCCACGGCGTGCGCAGCGAGCAGGATCTGGCCTACCGCGACTACATCGTCAACGAGCTGCCGCAGCACGAATTCCTCGGCGAGCAGATCTCGGCCAAGCTCAAGTACTACCCGGCGGTGAGCCGCGCGGACTTCGTCTTCGACGGCCGCGATCAGCGCGGCCGCCTGACCGAGATGATGGACAGCGGCCGGATGATGGAACAACTCGGGATCGAGCCGCTCGACGCCGAACACGACCGCGCGATGATCTGCGGCAGCCCGCAGATGCTGGCCGATTTCCGCGAGATCCTCGATCGCCGCGGCTTCACCGCCGCGCCGCGCATCGGCACGCCGGGCCAGTACGTCTTCGAGCGCGCCTTCGTCGAGAAATGACCGGCCTGCTACGCTGGCCGGGTTCATCGGCTCGGGCAGCGGTCTGCATGCAAGCGAAAGGCAATCGGCGCGGGCTTGGCGCCGCAAGCGTGTTGAGCCTGGCCGGCTGGCTGTGCGCGCCGGCGGTTTCGGCGCAGGTCATCGCCGAGAATCCGCCGAGCGCGGAAGCCAAACCTGCGGCCAGCGCCGCCATCGCCGCGCCCAAACCTGGCGAAACGCCGCCGGATTTTCTCGGGCTGGATCGCGCCGGAAAACCGGTCAAGGTCAGCGACCATCGCGGCAAGCTGGTGGTGGTGAGTTTCTGGGCCAGTTGGTGCGCGCCGTGTCTGCGCGAGCTGCCGCTGCTGTCGGCGCTGCAGACCGGCGTCGGCCGCGAGCATCTGCAAGTGATCGCGATCAATCTCAACGAGCCCAAGCGCGATTTCGAACAATTCGTGCGGCTCAACCCCAAACTCGACCTGACCTACATCCACGACCCGGGTACCGCGGCCCGCTACTACGCGGTCAAGACCGTGCCGAACCTGTTCGTGATCGATCAGCGCGGCGTGGTCGCCAAGGTCCATCGCGGCTATTCGGCGCAGATGGTCGAGCAGTTCGCCAAGGAAATCGCCGAGCTGCTGCCGCCCGAGGCGCTCAAGCGACCCGCCGGAAAGCGCGATTGATCCAGACGCCGCATTGCCGCGACCGCCCCCTGTAGGAGCGGCGCGAGCCGCGATCAACCGAAGCGAATGACGCAAGCGCTTTGACCGAGGTTTGCGTGGTTCGAGCGCTCGGCCTTTTTCGCTTCGGATTCTAGCGCTCGGCCTTTATCGCTTCGGAAAGGAGCGTGGTAATGCGTTGCTTCGGTTGGTCGCGGCTCGCGCCGCTCCTACAGGCAGGCCATGCGGGAGCCAGGCGATCAGGCCGCCCGCCGCTCCTGCCGCAACGCGCCGCGATAGCGCCGGCTGCACGGGATCTTGCTGCCGTCGTGCATGGTGATGCGCGCGTCGCCGCTTTCCAGCGGTTCGATCTCGCCCACGCAATCCAGGTTGACCATGTAGCTGCGGTGCACCCGCACGAAACGGCCGGGGTCGAGTTGGGTCTCGATCGCGGCCATGGTGGTGCGCAGCGGGTAGTCGCGGCCGCGTACGTGCAGGTTCACGTAGTTGGAGGAGGCTTGCAGCCATTCCACTTCGCTGGCGGCGACCAGGAACTCCTTGCCCAGCTTGCGCACCAGGAACCGCTCCGGGCGCTCGGCCACGGCCGGCTCGGGCACGTCGTCGGGCGCGGCCAGCACGCTGGCCTCGCCCTGCCAGCGCCGCATCAGCAGGCGGTAGGCCTCCAGCCACAGCACCATGTAGGCGTAGGAGCGCACGTCCTTCAAATACTCGTAGACCAGGTTGATGCCCCACGGACCGAAGTCGTAGCTCTCGCCCAGCCCGGCGTAGACCAGCTTGCGCAGCGCGACCATGCCGGCCACGTGCAGCAGCGACCAGACCACGCTGCCGGCCAGGTGCCAGGCCAGCGCCCGCCGCCAGGTATCCAGATGGAACGGGATCTTGCGCGTGTACCACACCAGCGCCGGCACCAGCGCCAGCGCGACCGCGCAGCTGCTGATCTCCCACACCGCCGGCGCCCAGTCGGGGATGTCCAGGCCGTGGCGGTGGATGTCGATCACCGTGGTCAGGGTGCCGAAGATCGCGTTGGCGGCGAACAGCAGCACCCAGGCCGCCACTTCGACCGGGCGGCGCCAGGGTTGGTAGCGGTCCCAGGCGGTCGGCGGAGCGGCCGTGGCGACGGCGGCGTGCGGGTCGGCGGCGCGGGCCGCGGAAACATCGTCGGTCATGCCGGCATTCTCGCCTGCGCGGCGGCGGGGGCGGCAACCGGTCGTCCCCCGCTCGTCCCTGGGGGCCGCATTTCGTCCCCGCCGGGCCGCATCCGGTCACCCCGCGCTATCGGCCAACTGCCCGCGGCCACAGGCTTTGCCCACCTTCCCGCCGCGGACCCGCCATGCAACGCCGCTACGACATCGACGCCCTGCGCGCCATCGCCTTCGCCCTGTTGATCCTCTACCACTGCGCCATGCTGTACGTCGCCGACTGGGGCTGGCACCTGAAAAGCCCGCATCTGTCGGAGACCTTGCAGTTGCCGATGCTGTTCATGAACCGCTGGCGCATGGACCTGATCTTCCTGATCTCGGGCCTGTCGGTGCATTTCCTGCTGCGCGGCAGTTCGCTGGGGCGGTTCGTCGCCCAACGCAGCTGGCGCCTGCTGCTGCCGCTGACCTTCGGCTGCCTGGTGATCGTGCCGATCCAGCCCTATGCCCAGGGCGTGGCCAACGGCCTGGTCGAACCGGGGTTCGTCGACTTTCTGCTGCGCTACTACCGTTTCCAGCCGTGGCCGCAGGGCGCGTTCGACGGTTGGGAATACGGCTTCACCTGGAACCACTTGTGGTACCTGGCTTACCTGTGGGTCTACACGCTGGTGTTCGCGGCCCTGCTGCCGTTGTTCCGCAACGCCTGGGGACGGCGCCTGCACGGCGCGCTGGCCTCGCTGCGCGGCTGGGCCTTGATCGCCCTGCCCGCGCTGCCGTTGGCGGTCGCCTCGATCCTGTTGCAGCCGCACTTCAAGGACACCGGCGACCTGATCCACGACTGGCATCGCCACGCGATCTATTTCACCGTGTTCTTGTACGGCTACTGGCTCGGCAACGACAGCGGCCTGTGGCAGGAACTGGTGCGCCTGCGCCGGCGCACGCTGGCCCTGGCGCTGGGCCTGTTCGGCTTCTATCTGGCGATGATCACGCTGCTGCCCGAGGAGGTGTCCGACGGCGTCCAGTACGCCATCTGGACCGCGCGCAGCTTGTACATCTGGGCCGCGCTGTGCGCGATCCTGGGCTGGTCGCATCGGCTGCTGAACCGCCCGTTCCGCTGGCTGCCGTGGGCGACCGAGGCGGTGTATCCCTGGTACGTGCTGCACCAGAGCCTGATCGTGCTGATCGCGTACTGGATCCTGCCGCTGAAGTTCGGGCCGGTGGCCGAGCCGGCGATCGTGCTGCTGGGGACGGTGGCCGGGTGTTTCGTGTTGCACGAAATCATCCGGCGGGTGGCGGTGCTGCGGCCGTTGTTCGGGCTGAAGGCGCGGCGGGTTAAAGCGGATCGACCCGCGCCGGCGGCGCTGGCGGTGGGTACGGCCTGAGTCGCAACCTCG
>NZ_JBAMDI010000245.1:0-6310 GCF_036961695.1 Pseudomonas sp. CGJS7
TTTCGGTGAACCATTCGCAGCCGATCGCTCAGTCGGCCCAATGCCCCGGCCGGGTCGCGGTCGGCAGCACCTGCGCCGACAGCTGGCGGTCGTTGTTGAGCAGACGCACCGCGTCGGCCAGGATCGCCGCCGATTCGCGCAGCAACGGGTCCGGACGCTTGTCGGCGAGCTTCTGCCGCGCCGCGTCCTTGACGATGTCGCGCTCCGACGAGGCCAGACCGTCGTCGTTGGAATCGTCGGCCAGCGGGTCCAGCGCCAGGCCCAGTTGCTTGCGTTCGGCCTGACGCTGCTTGCGCTTGGCGTCTTCGCGATCGCGCTCGGCGCGGCGTTCGTTCTCGTTGAGCGAAATCCACTTCTTGGCGCGCTCGTCGCGGAACTGCGCCACGTCCTGCGACCACCACTGGAATTCCTTGTCGCTGCCGATGCGGCTGGTGTGCAGGGTTTCCAGCTTGGGCAGCAGCGGAGCGAAATTGCCGTAGCTGGTGTGCGGCACCGCGGCGATCTTGGTCCACGGCAGCGCGTTGTCGTAAGTGCTTTCGCCGTATTCGGTGGCGTCCACCGACACCGGGAACGCGATGTCCGGCACCACGCCCTTGTTCTGGGTGGAGCCGCCGCTGACGCGGAAGAACTGGGCGATGGTCAGCTTGACCTGACCGAAGCGCGCGGTCTCGTTGGCCGGCCAGCGGTCCAGATCGACCAGGTTCTGCACCGTGCCCTTGCCGAAGGTGGTTTCGCCGATCACCAGGCCACGACCGTAGTCCTGGATGGCGCCGGCGAAAATCTCCGAGGCCGACGCGGAACCGCGGTTGATCAGCACCGCCAGCGGACCTTCCCAGGCGATGCCGGTGTCGCTGTCGCCTTCCACGCTGACCCGGCCGCCGGATTCGCGCACCTGCACCACCGGGCCGCGGTCGATGAACAGACCGGTGAGCTCGATGGCTTCGTTGAGCGAGCCGCCGCCGTTGTTGCGCAGATCCAGCACCACGCCGTCGACCTTGTCGGCGCGCAGCTTGGTCAGCAGCTTGCCCACGTCGCGGGTGGCCGAGGCGTAATCGTTGGCGTTCTTGCGGCGGCCTTCGAAGTCTTGATAGAAGCCCGGCAGCTTGATCACGCCCACGCGCTTGGCCGGCGCGTCGCCGGCCGCGGGGATGTCGATGATTTCCGACTTGGCCGCCTGCTCTTCCAGGCGCACCTTGTCGCGCACCAGCACGATGCGGTTGGGCTTGCTGTCCAGGCCGGCCTCGGCCGGGACCACGTCCAGACGCACCTTGCTGCCCTTGGGCCCGCGGATCTTGGCGACCACGTCGTCGATGATCCAGCCGACCACGTCTTCCATCACCCCGCTGTCGCCCTGGCCCACGCCGACGATGCGGTCGCCGGGCTTGAGCAGGTTGCTGCGCGCGGCCGGGCCGCCGGGGATGACTTCGCGGATCGCGACCACGTCGTCCTGCTTCTGCAACTGCGCGCCGATGCCGTCGAGCGACAACGACATGGTCATGTTGAAGTTGTCGGCCGACTTCGGGGTGAGGTAATCGGTGTGCGGATCGATCGCGTTGGCGTAGCTGTTGACGAAAGTCTGGAACACGTCCTCGCCCTTAAGCTCGGAAATGCCCTTGGCCATGTTGGTGTAACGCTTGTCCAGGGTCTTGGCGATGTCGTCGCTCTTCTTGCCGGCCAGCTTCAGCCGCAGCCAGTCGTTGCGCACCGATTGCTTCCACAGCGCGTCGAGCGCGGCGGTGTCGGCGACCCAGGGCGCGTCCTTGCGGTCGTAGTCGTAACGGTCGGCGCCTTCGAACTCGAAATTGGCCGGCTGCTTGAGCAGCGCGCGCGCATACGCCACGCGTTCGTCGACCCGCTGCTTGTAGGTGGCGAAGATGGTGTAGGCCGGCGACAGATCGCCGCTCTTGATCGCGTCGTCGAGCTTGTTCTTGTAAGCGTCGAAACGGCCGATGTCGGCGGCGGTGAAGAATTGCTTGCCGGAGTCGAGCGATTCCAGATAGCGCTTGTACATGTCGGCCGACAGCGCATCGTCGAGCGCGCGCGGCCGGTAGGCATAGCGGCTGTCCGACAGCAGGCCGTACACCAGCTTGGCGGCGGTGGTCTGGTCGGCGGTGGGCGCGCTGGGCAAGGTCGATACGTTGCTCGAACCGGCCGGGGCATCGGGGCGGGCCAGCAACGCCAGCGGAGCGGTCAGCAGGAAGCCTGCGACCAAAGTCAGGGCACGCGTGTTCTTGAGGGTCATCGCGAAGTCTTCCCGGCCGGGGAGAGCCGGACTTTAAGGGGGATGCAGCAGGAGGATGATGCGGCTTTCGACAAGACCACAGTGCCGAAAGTTGCAAGCGCTGTCGACTCGACGCCCGCAATTGCCCGTTGCGCGCGTGAATGCGGTTCAGTTTGGGGTGAGCGGGCGTTATCGGCCCGTTATGCGCGGCCGGATCGGCCGGGCGGGCACGTTTTTCCGCGGGTTTTCCGCGATGGGCCGAGCGACGGCCGGAGCGGGCCGCAACTGGGTCGGCTTACCCGTGCCGGCCGCGATCGCCGCGGCTCAGGCGACGGCGAAACCGGCGTCGATCGCCTGCCGGTCGGCGTGATAGGACGAACGCACCAGCGGACCGGAGGCGACGTGGGTGAAGCCCAGCGCCATGCCGTAGGTTTCCAGCTCCTTGAACTCTTCCGGCGTCCAGTAACGCAGCACCGGGTGGTGGTGCGGGGTCGGCTGCAGGTACTGGCCGATGGTGATCATGTCCACGTCGTGCGCGCGCAGATCGCGCAAGGTCGCCTGCACCTGCTCCATGGTCTCGCCCAGGCCGAGCATGATCCCGGACTTGGTCGCCACATGCGGATGCTGGGCCTTGAACTTCTGCAGCAGGGTCAGCGACCACTGGTAGTCGGCGCCCGGACGCACGTTGGTGTACAGATCCGGCACGGTTTCGACGTTGTGGTTGAACACGTCCGGCGGATTGGCGTTCAAGATCTCCAGCGCGCGCTCCATCCGGCCCTTGCCGCGGAAGTCGGGGGTCAGGATCTCGATCTTGGTGCGCGGGCTTTCGTTGCGCACCGCGGCGATGCAGTCGACGAAATGCTGGGCGCCGCCGTCGCGCAGGTCGTCGCGGTCGACGCTGGTGATGACCACGTACTTCAGGCCCATGTCGGCGACGGTGCGGGCCAGATTGGCCGGCTCGTTGGCGTCCGGCGGCTTGGGCCGGCCGTGGGCGACGTCGCAGAACGAGCAGCGGCGGGTGCAGACCTCGCCGAGGATCATGAAGGTCGCGGTGCCGTGGCTGAAGCACTCGTGGATGTTGGGGCAGCTGGCTTCTTCGCAGACCGTGACCAGACGGTTTTCGCGCAGCTTGGCCTTGAGCACGGCGACCGAGTTGCCCGAGGGGATGCGCACCCGGATCCACGAGGGCTTGCGCAGCACCGGCACGTCGGCGAACTGCACCGGCGAGCGGTTGATCTTGTCGCCGCCGAGCTGCTTGGCGCCGGGCGTCATCGTGGTCGACTCCAGCACCGCCGGCGCGAACGCTTCGGGCGCGCCGCCGCTGACGACCGTGAGCGGGATGGACTTGGAGGCGGGGCTGGTCATGGCGTTGCTTGGCTCTTGTCGTTTAGCTCCCTCTCCCGCTGGCGGGAGAGGGCTGGGGTGAGGGCCGGCGGCGGTTGGCGGTGTCGCGCCCTCATCCGCCCTTCGGGCACCTTCTCCCGCGAGCGGGAGAAGGGAAATCGAACACTCCTCCCGTGGGCGGGAGAAGGGAAATCAGAAACTCAACGGCTCCGCGTTCTCGACGCTCAAACCGAACTGCCGGGCCAGGTTGGCCACCAACGCCGGTTTGACCTGCTCCATGCCCGAGGGGCCGCCCAAGTCTAGCACCGAGGTCACCTGCAGCCCCTGATAACCGCAAGGGTTGATCCGCTGATACGGCGACAGATCCATGGCGATATTGAACGCCAGCCCGTGGAAGGTGCAGCCGCGGCGCACCCGGATCCCCAGCGCCATGACCTTGGCCCCGGCCACGTACACGCCCGGCGCGCCGTCCTTGCGGGCGCCTTCGATGTTCCATTCGGCCAGGGTGTCGATCACCGCCTGTTCGATCCGGTCGACGTACTCGCGCACCCCGACCTTGAGCCGGCGCAGGTCCAGCAGCGGGTACAGCACGATCTGGCCGGGGCCGTGGTAGGTGACCTGGCCGCCGCGATCGACGTGGATCACCGGGATATCGCCCGGCATCAGCACGTGTTCGTCCTTGCCGGCCTGGCCCAGGGTGAACACCGGGTCGTGTTCGACCAGCCACAACTCATCGGGCGTGTCGGCGTCGCGCGCGTCGGTGAAGGCCTGCATCGCGCGCCAGACCGGCTCGTACGGCTGCCGGCCCAGATCGCGCAGCTGCGCGGCCGGCGCCGAGGCCACGCCGCCGAACACGGCGGCGACGGAGTCGATCACAGTGTCCACTTCACTTCCGGGTGATCGCGCAGCACCTGGTGCGCCAGGTCGTACTGGGCGCGATCCTTGGCGCGGAAGCTGATCCGTACCGAGACGTACTTGCCGCTGGAGGAATGCTTCCACTGGATGGTTTCGGTCACCACCTCGATCCCGGCCTGCATCAGCAATTGCGGCAGTACGCGTTCCAGGCCGATGTCGGCCGAACCCATCGCGCTGAGCTCGAAGTCGCCGGGAAACTGGAAGCCGTGATCGGGGTTGTCGGAATGAATGTCCATGCCCGCCATTATGGGTCCGCGCCCGGGGCAACCCAAGCTCGGCGCTGGGACGGCGGCATTGCGCTGATGGAACGAGAACCCGGCGGCGCCGGATCGGCCCGCAGCCGCCAGATTCGGCATGCCGCGGGCCTCGCACCCCGTGCCGCCTGCCGCAATCGCGCGGCACGCGTTAACGTGGCGACTCCGCCGCCGCATTCACCTCACGATGGGCCCGCAAGACCGCCAACATTCCGCCCGCCCCGCCGCCGTGGGCCTGATCGCGCTGGCCCTGGGCGCGGCCGTGATGGCGGTCGCGGTGCCGGCCTTGCGCAAGCCTGAGCGCGAGGGCTGGATCGCGCTGCCGCCGCAGCCGATGGATGCGACCGATCCGGATATTCGGCAGTTGCTCAGCAAATCCGAACGGATCGCCGATCCCGACTGGCGCACGCCGGGCCCGCGCGGGCTGGCTGCGCATTGCGGCAGCGAGGACGTCGAACCCGCGACGCCACCGCCCAGCTCGGGCACATTTCTGCCCAGCGAAACCTGGCGGACCGAGACCCATCCCGATCCGGTGCCCATCGGCGGCGACCGCTACGTCATGTGGTTGGGTTCCCCCGACCTACCGACGACGGCATGGCACGTGCAGATCGACGTGCACGGCAGCAACGCTCGCGTGCGCGTGCACGATGACCTGAGGCATCGTCCAACCCGCCATCCGCTCACGCTTTCGTACCGCGAAGGGTTCCCCGTCGACCGGAGGATCGACCTGAGCCGCCTGAAGGCTTTGCGAGAAGCCTGGAACGTCCCCGAACTATGGACCGCGCCGCAGCGCAGCGCCGTGTTCTGCGCGCAAGAATACGGCGGCCCGGACGCGTTCTTCGAAGCCTGCGTCGACGGCCGCTACTTCGCCCGCGACCGCGCCTGCGACCGCAACGCGCAAGAACCGCTGCGGCTGCTGTGGCAACGCGTGACCGAACTGACGCCGGCGCCGCCGTCCAAGCGATGAGCCCGGACCGCCCGCTGCCGCCCAGCGGCGACCGCCTGGCGTTGATGCTCGATCTCGACGAAACCCTGATCTACGCCAGCGAGTTCGAGCTCGACCGTCCGGCGGATTTCCACGCGGCCGGCTATCACGTTTACCGACGCCCGCATCTGTCGACCTTCCTCGAAGACGTGCTGGCGCGCTACGACGTCGGCGTGTGGACTTCCTCGGGCCGCGTTTACGCCGAAGCGGTGTGCGCCGCGTTGTTTCCGCCGCGAACGCTGCGCTTCCTGTGGTCGCGGGAACGCTGTTCGATCGGCCGCGATTGGGACAGCGGCGAGTATGTCGACCGCAAGCGCCTGCAGAAACTCAAACGGCACGGCTATCGATTGGAACGGATCGTCGCGATCGACGACACGCCGGCCAAGCACGCACACAACTACGGCAACCTGGTCTGCGTGAGCGAGTACCTGGGCGAAGACCCGTGCGACCGGGAATTGCTGGATCTGATCGCTTATCTGGAGCATCTGGCGGCCGAGCCCAATGTGCGCGGCATCGAGAAGCGGCGCTGGCGTGAGCGGGCGCTGGCCGCCCGCGCCTGAGCAAGCCGCGCGATCTGCCTGTAGGAGCGGC
>NZ_JBAMDI010000246.1:0-6140 GCF_036961695.1 Pseudomonas sp. CGJS7
CGCCCGCTCCCACATGGGCCGCGTCAGCCTGCCCTATCTGCTTACCGGCTGAGCCGGTACACCCGCTCCAACAAACTCGACGCCCCGGCCTGCACAAACTTCGGGCTCTCCTCAATCACCTCCACAGCCTCCAGCTGCTCCATCTGCCACCCCGCAAACCCCTGTCTCAGCTCTTCATCCCTGACCGAAAACGGCGGCCCGGCCAACAACGACTGGTCATAGTCCAGCGTCACCACCAACCCACGGCAATTCGCCGGCAGCAAACCCGACAACAGCTGCATATACCGCGCACGCATCTGCACCGGCAGCGCAATCACCGCCGCCCGGTCATACAGCCCCACGCAGTCAGCCACATCCTCTGCCCGCAAGGCAAAGAAGTCGCCACACCACAGCTGTACATCCCCACTGCGCCAAACCTCGAATGCGCCCTGCTGCCGCACTTCGGCCTCAAGCCCGTGCTCACGGAAAAAATCCTCCACCGCCCGCCGCGACAGCTCCACACCCAATACGCGATGGCCCTGCCCTGCCAGCCAGGCCAAGTCCAGGCTCTTGCCGCACAACGGCACCAGCACGCGGCTGCCGGGCGCCAACTGCAACTGTGGCCAATACGTCTGCAGATAGGGGTTCACCTGCGCCTGGTGAAAGCCGATCTGGTTATCGGCCCACCGCTGCTGCCAGAACGCTGGTTCCATGATTACTCCCGATTTTTAGATGATTTGTCGGTAAAACTTGGTTTGGATTTCGATCTGTAGTTAATCGATGATGGTTGCATCTTAACCTTCAGGACCCCGCCATGCTGCCCAGCCTGTTCATTTCCCATGGTTCCCCCATGCTTGCCCTGCAACCCGGCGCCAGCGGGCCGGCACTGTCCGGGTTGGCCAACGCCCTGCCCCGGCCGAAAGCGATCGTGGTGGTGTCGGCACACTGGGAAAGCCGCGAGCTGCTGGTCACCGGCAACGCACAGCCCGAAACCTGGCATGACTTCTACGGCTTCCCACCGGCCCTGTATGCGGTGCAGTACCCGGCGCCGGGCGAGCCCGGGCTTGCTGGTCAGGTCAGTGAGCGGTTGAAGGCTGCGGGGTTACCCGCGCGGCTGGACATGCAACGCCCATTCGACCATGGCGCCTGGGTGCCGCTGTCGCTGATGTACCCGGATGCCAGCATTCCCGTGGTGCAGGTTTCCCTGCCCAGCCACATGGGGCCGGCGCTGCAGCTGAAGGTGGGCCAGGCACTGGCGGGGTTGCGTGCCGAGGATGTACTGCTGATAGGTTCGGGCAGCATTACCCACAACCTGGGTGAGCTGGACTGGCATGCAGGGCCGGATGTGATCGAGCCGTGGGCGCTGGCGTTCAGGGATTGGGTGGTAGACCGGCTGCAGGAGGATGACCAGGCGGCGTTGCTGGATTACCGGCAGCAGGCGCCGTTTGCGGTGCGCAACCATCCCAGTGATGAGCATTTGCTGCCGCTGTTCTTTGCCCTCGGGGCCGGGAGCAAGTTCGGCGTGGTGCATCAGGGGTTTACCCTGGGCGCGCTGGGGATGGACATCTATCGGTTCGACTGAAGGGCCTCTTCGCGGGCTTGCCCGCTCCCACAGGTACCCCACAGATTTCAGTACCTGTGGGAGCGGGCAAGCCCGCGAAAGGGCCGGTACAGGCAAAAAAAATCCCCGACCTAAGCCGGGGATTTTTCCGTTACGCCAGGATCAATCCTCGCGGTAGCGACGCAGCTTCAGCTGCTTGCCAGCCACGCGGGTGTCCTTGAGCTTGGACAGCAGCTTCTCGAGGCCGTCTTCCGGCAGCTCGACCAGGCTGAAGCTGTCGCGCACCTGGATGCGGCCGATAGCGTCACGCGCCAGGCCACCTTCGTTGAGGATCGCACCCAGCAGGTTCTTGGCAGCGATGCCATCACGGGCACCCAGGGCGGTACGGCAACGCACGCGGCCTTCGGCCAACGGCAGCGGTGCACGGCGCTCACGGTCACCACGGTCAGGACGCTCGCCACGCTCACCGCGCTCGGTACGCTCACCACGCGGGGCGAAGCTCGGCACCAGCGGCTGCTCACGCTCTACCGCCGCCAGGTCCAGCGCCTGGCCATTGGTGGCCTTGCGCAGCAGGGCCGAAGCCAGGGCACGCGCGCTGCAACCCAGGTCGGTGGTCAGGCGGTCGAACAGCTCGCCGTGGGTGGCTTCTGCTTCGGCTACCAGCGGCGCCAGGCTCGAGGTCAGCTTCTTGATGCGGGCATCCAGCACGGCCTGGGCATTCGGCAGGCGCGCTTCGGCAACCTTCTGCCCGGTAACACGCTCGATCACCTGCAGCATGCGGCGCTCACGCGGGGTAACCAGCAACAGTGCACGGCCATCGCGACCGGCACGGCCAGTACGGCCGATACGGTGTACGTAGGACTCCGGGTCGTACGGCATGTCAACGTTGAACACGTGAGTGATGCGCGGTACGTCCAGGCCTCGGGCAGCGACGTCGGTGGCGACGACGATGTCCAGGCGGCCATCCTTGAGCGAGTCGATCACGCGCTCACGCTGGTTCTGAGCGATATCGCCGTTCAGTGCAGCAGCCTTGTAGCCTTTGGCTTCAAGCGCGGCGGCCAGGTCCAGGGTGGCTTGCTTGGTACGCACGAAGGCGATCAGCGCGTCGAACTCTTCCACTTCCAGCAGACGCAGCACAGCCGGGATCTTCTGGTCCGCGTGGACCATCAGGTGGGCCTGCTCGATCGCGGTAACGGTCTGGGTCTTGGTCTGGATCTTGACGTGCTTGGGTTCACGCAGGTGACGCTCGGCGATCGAACGGATCGAAGACGGCAGGGTTGCGGAGAACAGTACGGTCTGACGGGTAGCCGGGATTGCGTCGAAGATCACTTCGAGGTCGTCCATGAAGCCCAGCTTCAGCATCTCGTCGGCTTCGTCCAGTACCAGGTACTGTACAGTCGACAAGACTTTTTCGTCACGACGCAGGTGGTCGCACAGACGGCCCGGGGTGGCCACGACGATTTGCGCGCCGTTGCGGATCGCACGCAGCTGTGGGCCCATCGGGGCACCACCGTAGACGGCGACAACGTTCACGCCCGGCATCTGCTTGGCGTAGGTTTCGAAAGCGGTAGCAACTTGCAGCGCCAACTCACGGGTTGGCGCCAGGATCAGGGCTTGCGGTTCGCGCTTGCTCACATCGATCTTGTTCAGGATCGGCAGGGCGAAGGCAGCGGTTTTGCCGGTGCCAGTCTGCGCCTGGCCGATCATGTCGTGACCGGCGAGGATGATCGGGATCGATTGTTGCTGAATGGCGGACGGCTCTTCGTAGCCGGTAGCCACAACGGCAGCAACAATGTTCGGGTTAAGATCGAGAGCGGCGAAGCCGCCGGTTTCCTGGGTCATGGGTCTGCCTCTAGGTGCATCCGCAAAGACCCATGCTCCAAAGCTGCACATGCCTTGAAAGACCGTCAGGTCACCCAGGCAGCTTTGGCGGCGGGGATTTGCGAAAACGATTGAAAAAGAAAACTTGGGAAGGTCCGCCTAGCGGACGCGCAGCCGAAGCTGGACTCGGAGGATTTGCACCACCTGATTTTGAGGTCCGCTAAAAGACCGGCGCGTACTATACCTGAAATAGTCGCGTACGTGAGGAAAATTTTCATGGAGGCAGGGCCAGTATCGGGCCATCGCGCACGACAGGCTGAATCGATAATCCCCTGAAGCCTTACGCGCTCGGTGTCGGCGCGCGTCAGCCACTCACGTAGCCGGCCGAATCTCGCGGATCAGCCCATCGAGGCTGTACCCCAAACGCGGCGCCAGCGCCTCGGCCCGGGCTCTCAAACCGTCCAGGTCCAGCGACTGCTCCAGGTCTGCCGGCACCAGCAGAATCACATTGCCCTCCTTCACAGGCAGCTCCCAGTAATGCCGGTGGTACAACCCGCGCAGCAACGCCGCGCCCAGCGGCCTGCCATCATCGGTGGCCCACTGGTTGATCACCAGCCAGCCGCCCGGGTTCAGGTGCTGCTGGCAGTTCTCCAGGAAGTTCCACGCCAGGTGCCCGACCCCAGGACCATGGTCGGTGTACAAGTCAACGAACAGCAGGTCGGCCTTCTCTGCCGTGGGCAGCAGCTCCAGGGCATCGCCGATGCGCACATACAGCCGCGGGTCGTCATCCAGGCCCAGGTAATCCATGGCCAGGCGCGGCACATCCGGGCGCAGTTCGATGGCCTCGATGTCTTCCAGCGGCAGGAACTTCATGCAGGCCTGGGTCAGCGTGCCGGCGCCCAGGCCCAGAAACAGTGCGCTCTCCGGCGATTCGTGGCACAGCGCCCCCACCAGCATGGCGCGGGTATAGTCGTACTCCAGCCAGCTGGGGTCGGCGGTGAACACGCAGCTTTGCTCGATCGCATCGCCGAATTCCAGAAAGCGGTAGTCGTCTACTTCGTACACGCTGATGACGCCAAACGCATCCTCCACCCGTGCCAGCAGCCGCTCTTGCCGTTCCGCCGTCATGTCCACCACCCACCTGCGCAAAAACGCGCATTGTCCGCCAACACCCTTGATGCAACAAGCGCAGCGCCAACTGTTACCATGACTCATAGCCTACAACCGACAAGACCGAGCCCAAGATGAACCAACCGTGGAGCCCCGACAGCTGGCGCGCCCTGCCGATCCAGCAGCAACCGACCTACCCCGATGCCGCGCACCTGCTGAAGGTTGAACAGACCCTGGCCAGCTACCCGCCGCTGGTGTTCGCGGGTGAGGCGCGCGAGCTGCGCCGGCAGTTCGCCGAGGTCACCGAAGGCCGTGCCTTCCTGCTTCAGGGCGGCGATTGCGCCGAGAGCTTCGCGGAGTTCTCGGCTGCAAAAATCCGTGACACCTTCAAGGTGCTGCTGCAAATGGCCATTGTCATGACCTTTGCCGCCGGCTGCCCGGTGGTGAAAGTGGGGCGTATGGCCGGGCAGTTCGCCAAACCGCGCTCATCTGGCGATGAAACCATCGGCGACGTCACCCTCCCCGCCTACCGTGGCGACATCGTCAACGGCATCGGTTTCGACGCCAAAAGCCGCATTCCGGACCCGGAACGCCTGCTGCAGGCCTACCACCAGGCCACCGCCAGCCTCAACCTGCTGCGTGCGTTCGCCCAGGGCGGGTTTGCCGACCTGCACCAGGTGCACAAGTGGAACCTGGACTTCATCGCCAACTCGGCGCTGGCCGACAAGTACCACCAATTGGCCAATCGCATCGATGAAACCCTGGCGTTCATGCGTGCCTGTGGCCTGGACAGTGCGCCGCAACTGCGCGAAACCAGCTTCTTTACGGCTCACGAAGCGCTGCTGCTGAACTATGAAGAAGCCTTCGTGCGCCAGGACAGCCTGACTGGCGACTACTACGACTGCTCGGCGCACATGCTGTGGATTGGCGACCGCACCCGCCAGCTCGATGGGGCTCATGTGGAGTTCCTGCGTGGCGTGCACAACCCGATTGGGGTCAAGGTTGGCCCGAGCATGAACCCCGAAGAGCTGATCCGCCTGATCGACACGCTCAACCCGGCGAACGACCCGGGGCGTCTGAACCTGATCGTGCGCATGGGCGCGGGCAAGGTTGGCGACCACTTGCCGGGGCTGATCCGCACTGTCGAGCGCGAGGGGCGCAAGGTGCTGTGGAGTTCCGATCCGATGCACGGCAACACCATCAAGGCCAGCAGCGGTTACAAGACCCGCGATTTTGCGCAGATTCTGGATGAGGTGAAGCAGTTCTTCCAGGTACACCAGGCCGAGGGCAGCCATGCTGGCGGTATCCATATCGAGATGACTGGGCAGAACGTCACCGAATGCATCGGCGGTGCCCGGCCGATCACCGAGGATGCGTTGTCTGACCGGTATCACACCCATTGTGATCCGCGGATGAATGCTGATCAGTCGCTGGAGTTGGCATTCCTGATTGCCGAAACCCTCAAGCAAGTGCGGCGCTGAGCGCTTTTCGCTTTTCGCTTTTCGCTTTTCGCTTTTCGCTTTTCGCTTTTCGCTTTTGATCTTGCTTCTAAGCGCGCGGTAGTCCAGGCGACGCAGATTGCGACTTCAGGAGGCCGAGTGGAGGCCTTGCGGAGGGAGATGACGGGCATGGATGCCCGTCAAGCGCTGAGGCCCCATGGATGGGGCCT
>NZ_JBAMDI010000247.1:0-6076 GCF_036961695.1 Pseudomonas sp. CGJS7
GCGATGTGACCTTGCAGGTCGCCAGCTTCTCCGCCCGCAGCAACGCCGACCGCGCCCTGACCATGCTGCGCGGGGCCGGCATCGGCACCGCCAAACTGCTCGACGGCAACTCCGCCAGCGGCCAGAAAATCTGGCGTTTGCGGGTCGGCCCGCTGCAGGCCGACGCCGCCCCGGAACTCGCCGCGCGCATCGTCGGTCTGGGATTCGGCCAGCCGCAACGCGTACGCGACTGAACCTTCGCCGCCGCCGGCACGGGCCGGCGGCTGCAAGCGCCGCGCATCTGAGGCAGGATGCACGGCTCGCGGACCGCAGCAGGAAGGCACGGTCCGGCCCTATCGACGGCGGCGCCAGGACGGCGATGCCGACATCCAACCCTTCGGCCGGCACGGTACCGGCCTGCGGAGTAGTTCAACGATGACTGTTCGCTTCACCCCGCGCGCGGCCGCCTTCGCCGCGCTGACCTCGGCCTTTCTGGCCACCGCCGTGGCCGGTTTCGCTTCGGCCCAGGCTCCGGCCGCCAAGCCCGCGCCCGCCGCCGCCGCGCTGCCGCCGGCCAGCGACGCGCTGCCGGTCCCGCCGCCGCCGCAGATTCAGGGCACCGCCTGGGTGCTGATGGACGCGGCCAGCGGCAACATCCTGGCCAGCCAGAACCCCGACCTGCGGGTCGAACCGGCCAGCATCACCAAGGTCATGACCAGCTACGTGATCGCCGCCGAAATGGCCGGCGGCAAGGTCAAGGACACCGATCAGGTGATGATGACCGAGAACGCCTGGCGCAAGGGCGGCGCGGCCACCGACGGCAGCTACTCCGGCTTCGCGGTCAACACCACCGCGCCGCTGGTGGAGATGGAAAAGGGCATGGTGGTGCAGTCCGGCAACGACGCCGCGATCGCCCTGGCCGAACACGTCGCCGGCAGCGAGGACGCCTTCGCCGCGCTGATGAACCAGTACGCCGCGCGCATCGGCCTGAAGAATTCGCACTTCATGAACCCGCACGGCCTGTCGCAGGAGAATCATTACTCCACCGCGCACGATCTGGCCCTGCTCGGCCGCGCGCTGATCCGCGACTTCCCGGTCGCGTATTCGTACAACAAGATCAAGGAACTCAAGGTCGGGCCGATCACCCAGCCCAACCGCAACCTGCTGCTGTGGCGCGATTCCACCGTCGACGGCATCAAGACCGGTCACCACTCCAAGGCCGGTTACTGCCTGATGGCCTCGGCCCAGCGCGGCGAGCAGCGGTTGATCTCGGTGGTGATGGGTTCGACCTCCGAAGCCCAGCGCGCCACCGACAGCCAGGCCCTGCTCAACTGGGGCTTCCGCTTCTTCGAAACCCACAAGCTCTACGACGCCGGCAAGCAGGTGGCCAAGCAGAAGGTCTGGAAGGGCCAGTCGGCGGAAGTCCAGCTCGGCGTCGCCCAGCCGATGCTGGTGACCGTGCCGCGCGGCAAGTACGCGCAACTCAAGCCGAGCATGGACGTGCCCAAGACCCTGGTCGCGCCGATCAAGAAGGGCCAGGCCATCGGTACGGTCAAGGTCATGCTCGACGGCAAGGTCGTCGCCCAGCGTCCGCTGGTGGCGATCGCCGCGGTCGAGGAAGGCGGGTTCTTCAAGCGCCTGTGGGATGAGTTCTGGATGTGGTGGGAGTCGGACTAAGGTCCGATTTCCCCCAGCAGAGAGGAAAAAGCCGGCGCCCGCCGGCTTTTTTTTGCCCGTTTTCCGGCCAAGGCGGCCGTCGGCGCGGGCCGCCATCGCCACCGTCGTCACGGTTCCGGCCGGTGCCGCTACCGGCCGTCCGGGCGGCGTAGGGGGGAGGAAGAGAATTTGCGTTGTATCTATGGAGGGATGGTGTAACCCAAGTGAAATCGGATGGTTCTGTCGGCGACATATCGCGGCATTACGGCATTACGCGAACGGTCGGGCGATGGGGCGTCCGTGAGTGCGCCATGCCGGTCCCCCGTAACCCGACGTTCAAGGAATGAAATGAAGATCGCATCCATTGCAGCGCTCGTTACCGCAGTCGCTTTGCCCGTCGCCGCGCACGCGGCCGACGGCACGATCCATATCGAAGGTTCGGTGATCGCGCCGACCTGCGTGCTGACCAACGGCCCGACCCCGGCCGATATCCGGGTCCGCCTGCCGGCGGTCGCGGTGTCGGCGCTGTCGGCCGCCGGCGAGACCGCCGGGCGCACCCCGTTCGTGATCCGCGTGGCCGATTGCGACGCCACCACCGCTCAGATCCAGACCTATTTCGAGCCGGGTCCGACCGTCAACACCAGCACCAACAATCTGACCCTGCAAGGCGGCACCGGCAACGCCGGCAACGTGGAGCTGCAACTGCTCAACGCCGACCACTCGCAGATCCTGCTCGGCAACCCCAGCGGCCTGCAGAACTCGCAAGCCGCGGCGGTGTCCGGCGGCGGTGCGGACCTGCGCTACTACGCGCAATACGTGGCCACCGGCGCGGCGACCGCGGGCGCGGCCAACAGCAGCGTCACCTTCACGATGATCTATCAGTAAGTCCATCCCACCCGACGCGCAGGCGACCCGCGCCGGCCGGAGCCCAGCTCCGGCCGCGGTGGGCCGGCTTGTCCGACGAAAACAAGGAGTTGGCGGTATGCGACAGCTTTTCGGCAAAAAGACGATCTTGAGCGTGGCGACCCTGGCCGCATTGACGGCCGGCGCCGCGCAGGCGCAGAACGACCCGTTGTATCGCTACCAGTGGCATCTGATGAACTACGGTCAGGCGGTGCTCGGCGATACCCGGCCGACCTTCGGCGTGGACATCGGCATCGACGATCTGCACGACTACAACATCCGCGGCAAGAACGTGGTGGTCGGCGTGCTCGACCAGGGCGCGGAAATCGCCCACCCGGATCTGGCCGCGAACGTGGTGCCCAACGGTTCGTGGAACTTCAACAACAACAGCCATGATCCGACCCCGGTCAACGGCGGCGCGGCGCACGGCACCGCGGTGTCGGGCATCATCGCCGCGGTCGGCTGGAACGGCATCGGCGTGCGCGGCGTGGCCCCGAGCGCGCGCCTGAAGAGCTTCAACTTCCTCGACGCCGGCGGCACCAGCGCGCAGATTCAGTACGCCTGGTGGGACGGCGCCGAGTCCAAGGACGTGCAGGTCTCCAACAACAGCTGGGGCGATACCATCCCGCTGTTTCTGACCACCATCTCCGAGAACGAACTGGCCGCCTGGGAAAACCCGATGGCCGCCACCCGCGGCGGGCTGGGCACGGTCTACGTCAAGGCCGCCGGCAACGGCTTCAACAGCGTCAGCACCTACTGCCCCGCGTCCAGCGGCCAGGTCGGCTGCAGCCAGTCGATCTTCGTGGTGGAATCGAACTACTTCAACATCATCACCGTCGCCGCGGTCAACGCCGCGGGCAAGCGCTCCAGCTATTCCACCCCCGGCGCTTCGCTGTGGGTGTCCGGTCTGGGCGGCGAGTACGGTTGGGAGCGCCCGCTGCTGGCGACCCAGGCCTCGGCGGCGCAGCTGGCGACGCAGCCGGCGGTGCGTTTCGATCCGGCGATTATGACCACCGACCTGTCGGGCTGCGCCCGCGGCTACAACACCAACCGGGTCACCCCGGCGGCGTTCTGGGCCGACTTCAACCTCAATCGGCTGGAGTCGGATCAATCCACCATCGACAACACCTGCAACTACGCGGCGACGATGAACGGCACCTCGGCGGCGTCGCCGACGGTATCGGGCGTGGTCGCGCTGATGCTGCAGGTCAACCCGAAGCTGAGCTACCGCGACGTCAAGTACATCCTGGCCACCACCGCGCGCAAGATCGACCCGACCCAGGCGGCGGTGACCAACGCCAACGGCACGGTGTTGTCCGCCGGTTGGACCACCAACGCCGCCGGCCGCGCTTTCAGCAACTGGTACGGCTACGGCCTGGTCGACGCCAGCTTGGCGGTGACCCGCGCGGGCAACTTCAAGTCGCTGGGGCCGTTGGTCGACAGCGGTTGGCAGAACGTCCAGCTCGAGACGCCGCAAGAGATCGGCAACGCCGCCGCGCCGGCGCGCGCCAGCGTCGCCATCGCCGGTGGCGCGGGCCGCATCGAAGCGGTGCAGATCGGTCTGGCCTCGACCTATCCGGTCGGCAACACCCTGCCGTTGAAGTCCACCCCGCTGGTGGTCACCCTGGTCTCGCCCAGCGGCACCCGCGCCATCGTCGTTCCCGCAGGTTCGGTTCCGGTCGGCGATGTGATGACCTTCGATCTGGCTGCGGTCAACGCCTTCCTCGATGAGCCCGGCACCGGCAACTGGACCGTGGAGGTGGCCGACACCAGTCTGGCCGCCGGCGCCGCCAGCAAGGGCAATCTTTCCTCGTTCAAGATTCGCGTCCTGGGGCACTGAACATGAAAATCCAATCTCTTTCGTTGTGCGCCGGGCTGTTGGCCGTGGCGATGGCGCCGGCGGCGCTGGCTCAGACCTACACCAACAAGGCCCAACTCGATCTGGCCGCGACCGGCGAGAGCTTCAGCATCGGCCAGCGCGAGTTCCGGCTGGCGCCGTCGGCGGTGGTCAAGGCGGCTCCGACCGCGGCCAGCACCGAGACCGACAATCAGCTGATCGTCGGCGACTACGTGGTCGAAGTGCCGCAAGCCTCCACCAGCGCGCGCAGCAAGCGTTCGCTGGATGCGGCCGCCAGCGGCGGCGAGAACCTCGCCGCCGCGGTGTCCGATGCGGGCAGCGCGGTGATCGTGGCGCCGGAGCTCAACGTCTATTTCACCCACATCGGTGCGATCGACGGTCTGGCCGAATCCACCGGCGGCAAGCTGCTGTATTCCTCGGCGGTCGGCGGCAAGGCCACCATCGGCTATTCCTCGGTGGCCGAGGCGATGCAGGCGCGCCAGCGCATCCTCGGCCAGGCCGGGGTGAAGGAAGTCAGCCCGCGTCTGGTCGATCAGCGTCGGGTGGCTTGGTAAAAACGGCGCGGCGCCGGCCCCCCGGCGCCGCGACCGAACCGCTCGATGCGAGTCGAGCGGTTGCGTGGAAGGAAAAGGCCGGCCTCCGCCGGCCTTTTTCTTTTGCCGATGCCCGGCCGCGGCGCGCGCCGATCGCTAGCGCTTGGCCGCCGGCAGCTTGGCGATGATCGCCGCGCGGAACTTGCTGGCCAAGGCGTGGAACCCGGCTTCGGAGGGATGCATTTCGTCGAACCATTGGCTCGGGCTGGTCAGCGTTCCGCGCAGGTCGACGTAATCGAAGCGGCCGGCGAAGCGCGGATCGTTCTTGAGTTCGCGCAACACATGTTGTTCGAAACCATCGATCAGCAGACGCACGAAACGCCGCCGCTCATCCGGGGTCTTGGCCGGATCGGCGTGCACCACCGCGTTGATGTGCGGCCCGATCCACGGCCCCACGCTTTTTTTCAGCAGCGCCGCCACGCCGATATTGCCCGGCGTCAGCGCGCCGGGGCGGCCGATCAACTGCGGATGATCGTAAGTGTGGGCCAGGATCGGCGTGTCCGGTTTGGCCGCCAGCGCGGCCTGCACGAACAGCGCATAGGCCTTGCGCACGGTCTCGTACTTGCCGCTGGCCAGCACCAGCGCGAACGCGGCGTCGGCCGACAGCGCGGTCTGCCCGCGCAGGGTGCGCTTGAGGAAACTGTCGACGAAATCGTTGCCGCCGGCGCTGAGCAGGATCAGATCGAAATCGAACTGCTCGTACCAGCCGATGATGTCGTCGATGTTGTCGCGCACGAACATCGAGCGCTTGGGATCGTCGGCATTGCGCGAGGCGTGATCGCCGCTGCGTTCGGCGCGGAAGAACAGGCCGCCGTTGCCGAGCAGCGGAATTCCGCGCTCCTCGTCCTGCGGCGCCGGCGAGACGATCCAGTCGAGCAGGTTCATCGCCAGGGGCGTGGAGAACCACGAATCGCCTTCGCAGAAAATCACCGGCGTGCGTTCGAGCAGATGCGCGCGCTTGAGTTGGTTGTAGAGCGCGCGGAACTGGCCGCGCAGGGGCAGGGCGACGGATTGGCTGGGGGCATGGCAGCAGGGCTCCGGGGGCGGATGCGTGCCAATTTATCGCGATTAATGCGCAAATATTGAG
>NZ_JBAMDI010000248.1:0-6043 GCF_036961695.1 Pseudomonas sp. CGJS7
ATTGACGAAGTGGGTCGACAGCCGCTCGATGGTCGAGCGCTCGAACAGGTCGGTGGCATACACCCACGAGGCCAGCACGCCCTCTTCGCTGTCGAACACATCCAAGGTCAGGTCGAACTGGGCGACACCGGTATCCCATTGCAGCCCTTCGACGCTGAAGGCGTGCGCCTGTTGCGCGCCCTGGCCACGGCGCGCGCCGCTCTGGTAGTTGAACAGTGCCTGGAACAGCGGGCTGTGGCTGAGGTTGCGCTCCGGCGCCAGGGCCTCGACCAGTTGCTCGAACGGCAGGTCCTGGTAGGCCTGGGCCTCCAGCGCCGCCTGGCGCACCTGGCCGAGCAGCGCGGCAAAGGTCGCCTGCGGCGCGAACTCGACCTTGAGCACCTGGGTATTGACGAAGAAGCCGATCATGCCTTCGGTGCGAGCATGGTTGCGGTTGGCGATCGGCACACCGACACGGATGTCGGACTGGCCGCTGTAGCGGTGCAGCAACGTCTGGTAAGCCGCCAGCAACAGCATGAACAGCGTCACCCCCTGTTCCCTGGCCAGCGCGCGCAATGCCTGCTGCAGCTCACCGGGCAGGGCCAGCGTCAAACTGGCACCGGCTTGGCTGCGCATCGCCGGACGCGGGTGATCCAGCGGCAGTTCGAGCACAGGCTGCGTGCCGCCCAGGCGTTCGACCCAATAGGTCAGCTGCCGCTCACGCTCACCAGCGTCCATCCACTGGCGCTGCCAGACGGCATAGTCGGCGTACTGGATCGGCAACGGCGCAAGGCTCGGTGCCTGCCCCTGGTCAAAGGCGTCGTACAGGGCCACCAGCTCGTCGACCATGACCTGCATCGACACACCATCGCTGACGATGTGATGCATCACCAGCACCAGCACATGTTCATCGCTGCCCTGGCGCAACAGGCAGGCGCGCAGCAGCGGGCCCTGCCCGAGGTCGAACGGACGTGCGACCTCCTGTTCCACCCGCGACAGCAGCGCGGCATCGCTGGCATCGGCCAGCACCTCCAGCGGCAGCTCGAAGGCGTACGGCGCCTGTATCACCTGCTCGGTACGCCCCTGTGCATGAACGAACACCGTGCGCAGGCTCTCGTGCCGCGCCACCAGGTGTTCGAACGCCCGGCGCAGGGCTTCGACACGCAGCGCGCCACGCAGGCGCAGGGCCACCGGAATATGGTAGGCGGCGCTGTCCGGGGCCAGCTGCCAGAGGAACCACTGGCGCTCCTGGGCATAGGACAATGCCAGCGCCCGCGAGCGATCGGCCAGGCCGATGGCGGGCACCGCTGCGTCGGCAGACTCCGATAGCTGGGCGCAGAATGCCTGCAGGGTGCCATGCTCGAACAAGGTGCGCAGCGCCACCTCGATCTGCAGGGCGTGACGCACCCGGGCGACGACCTGGGTGGCCAGCAACGAGTGACCACCCAGCTCGAAGAAGTGATCGTGCAAGCCCACCTGCGGCAGCTTGAGCACATCGGCCCAGATCGCCGCCACCGTCTGCTCCAGCGCGGTACGCGGTGGCTGGTGATCATGTCGGGACTGACCGGCCTCAGGCTGCGGCAGCGCCTTGCGGTCAAGCTTGCCGTTGGGGGTCAGCGGCATGCTGGCGAGCGACAGGACATGCGCCGGAACCATGTAGTCCGGCAGCACTTCGCGCAGGCTCGCCCTGAGCGCGTCGCACCACGCGGCATCAGCCTGACCTGGCTGCAACGCCACCACATAGCCGACCAACTGCTGGCCGCTCGGGCCTGGCCGGGCGACCACGGCGGCATCGCGCACGCCAGCCTGGGCCAGCAGGCGGGCCTCGACTTCGCCCAGTTCGACGCGGAAGCCGCGGATTTTCACCTGGTTGTCCACTCGCCCCTGGTAGTCGAACACGCCATCGCGGCGCTCGCGTACCAGGTCGCCACTGCGGTACAGGCGCGCGCCTGGCTCGCCGTGCGGATCGGGAACGAAGCGCTCGGCGGTCATGCCCGGCCGGTCCAGGTAGCCACGGGCCAGGCCGTGGCCACCAAGGTACAGCTCACCCTGCAGGCCGGCTGGCAGGACGCTCAGGTCGGCGGCCAGCACATAGGTGCGACGGTCGCCGATACGCGTGCCGATCGGTGCGTAGGCAGCGCCGCAGTCGGTAGCGCGGTCGGCTTTCCAGATCAGCGGGGTCACCACAGTCTCGGTCGGGCCGTAGCCGTTGATGATGTGCTCCGGCGCCAGGGCGGCATGCACGCGCTGGTAGCTGTCACGGGGCACCGCGTCGCCGCCGAAGCAGTAAATGCGCGCCTTCGGCGCCTGGCCATGCAGCTCGACGTGCTCGGCCATCTGCAACAGGTACGCCGGCGGGAACGCCGCCACCGTCACGCCGTGCTCACACATGCGCGCGCAGGTCTGGCCTGGCTCCCAGAGGCTGTCATCACGCACCAGCAGGCGGCTGCCGTGGGTCAACGCGGTGAGCCAGCGCTCATGAGCACCGTCGAAGGCGAACGACATGAAGTGCAGCTCGCAATCGTCCTCGACCATGGCATAGCGCCGGCCGATGGCTTCGCAGTGCATCGCCAGCGGGCCATGCTCGACGCACACCCCCTTGGGCTTGCCGGTGGAACCGGAGGTGTAGATCACATAGGCCAGGCTCTGCGGCTGCACCACTGTTTGCGGCGCATGGGTCGGCTGTGCGGTCAGGTCGAGCTGGTCGAGATTGAGGGCAGCCAACGCCGCCGGCAGCGGCAGTTGCCCGCGCAAGGTCGAGTCGGTGAGCAACAGGGCGATACCGGAGTCCTGCATCAGGTAGGCCAGGCGCTCGGCCGGATAGCTGGCGTCCAGCGGCACATAGGCGCCACCGGCCTTGAGCACCGCGAGCAAGGCGACGATCACCTGCGGCCCACGGGGCAAGGCCACGCCGACACGGATCTCGGCGCCTACGCCTTCAGCGACCAGGCGATGGGCCAGTTGGTTGGCCTGACGCTCCAGGCTGGCGAAGTCCAGCACCTGGTCGCCGAACAGTACCGCGGGAGCCTGAGGCCGGCGCGCGGCCTGGGCGGCGATGCGTTGGTGCACCAGCAAGCCGTCCTGCCATGGCTGCGGCGCGTTGGCCACGGCCAGGGCCTGCTGGGCCTGGCTATCGAGCAGGCTCAGGTTGCCCAACGCCGCGGTGGGCGCCTGGCTGAACTGCTCCATCAGGCCGATCAGTTGCTGGTCCAGGCGGACAATGGCCGCCTCATCGAAATGGGCACGCATGAAGCTATAGTGCAGCTCCAGGGTACCGCCCAGGTTCACGCCCAGGGTCAGCGGGTAGTTGGTCTGCTCGCGACTGTCGACGCTGCCGAAGCGCAGCTCCTGTGGCGCGCCACGCTCCAGGGCCTCGGCCACCGGGTAGTTCTCGAACACCAGCAGGCTGTCGAACAGCGCGTCACCGCCCTGCCCGGCCCAGCGCTGGATATCGAACAAGGGCGTGTGCTCGTGCTCACGCAAGCCAAGGTTGAGCGCCTGCACTGCCTGCAGCCAGTCGGCCACGGACTGGGCCGGCTGTGGCGTGGCGATCACCGGCAGGGTGTTGATGAACAGACCGATCTGCTGCTCGATACCCGGCAGCTCCAGCGGCCGGCCCGCCACGGTGGCGCCGAAGGCCACCGTGGCCTGCCCGCTGTAGCGCTGCAACAGCAGTAGCCAGGCCGCTTGCAGCAGTGTGTTGACAGTGACCTTCTGCTGGCGGGCGAAGGTTTCCAGACGCTGCGTGCGCTCGGCGTCGACCAGCCGCACATGGCTGGCGTACCCGCTGCCAGGCTCGGCCTGCAGGCCCTGGGCCAAACGTGTGGGCGCCTCTAGCTCGGCCAGGCGCTCGCGCCAGAACGCTTCACTGACCGCCGGATCCTGGCGCTGCAACCAGTCGATGTAGTCGCGGTAACGCCCGGCCTGGGCCGGCGCCTGCCCGGCATAACGCTGCAGGACTTCCCCCATCAACTGCGAGTTGCTCCAGCCGTCCATGAGGATGTGATGGTTGGTGTAGATCAGCTCGAAGCGCTGCTCGCCGGTGCGCACCACGGTCATGCGCAGCAACGGCGCCTCACGCAGGTCGAAACCACGAGCGCGCTCGGCCTCGGCCAGGGCGTCCAGGCGTGCGCCAGGCTCGGCCTCGGCATGCCAGTCGAGGTAGTCGAACGGCACCTGGACCTGGCGCTGGACGATCTGCAGCGGCTGGCCGATGTCACCTTCCCAGGCGAAGCGACTGCGCAGGATCGGCTGGGCATCGGCCGACGCCTGCCAGGCCGCGCGGAAACGCTCGACCTGCAAGCCTTCCACGGTCACCCGCATCTGGTTGATATAGTCGCCGTTGCCCTGGCCATACAGGCTATGGAACAGCATGCCCTGCTGCATCGGCGACAACGGATAGACATCCTCGACCGCGCGCGGATCGTCCAGCAACTGGTCGAGGTGCGCCTGATCCAGGCGTGCCAGCGGGAAGTCCGAGGGCGTGACACCGGCATGGCGCAAGTCGCAGCAATGGGCGATGAGCGCCTTCAGCTCGGCGGCATAGTCATCGGCCAAGGCCTGGACCGTGGCCTCATCGAACATCTCGTGGCTGTAGGTCCAACCAATGGCCAGTTCACCACCGTAGACCTGCCCATTGAGCGTCAGCCAGTTGCCCAGCGGCGCCGCCGGGCTCTGCTCCTCGCCGCGCGGCTCGCCGACCGGGACGAACAGCGCACCCTGCTCGGCGTCGAAACTGCCATCGAACTGCCCCAGATAGTTGAAGGTGATACGCGGCACCGGCAAGGCGGCAAGACCGGCCTGCACCGCAGCATCGCCCAGATGGCGGAGCATGCCGTAGCCGATGCCCTTGGAGGGGACGGCACGCAGTTGCTCCTTGACCGCCTTGATCGAGCCCGCCAGGTCCTGCGCAGGCGTGAGGGCCAGCGGGAACAAGGTGGTGAACCAGCCGACGGTGCGAGTCAGGTCGATGTCGTCGAACAGGTCTTCGCGGCCATGCCCTTCAAGTTGGATCAGCACGGTGTGCTGCGCGCTCCAGCGGCCCACCACCCGGGCCAGCGCGGTCAGCAGCAGGTCGTTGACCTGGGTGCGGTAAGCCGCCGGGGCCTGCTGCAGCAACTGCCGGGTGAGCTCGCTGTCCAGCCGCGTATGCAGGCTGCGGGCATGGCGGTTTTGCTGGCCGCCGGCCGGATTGGCGCACGGCAGGTCCTGCGGAGCATCGGCCAGCTGGCCCTGCCACCAGGCCAGCTCGCGCGCCATGGCGTCACTACGGGCGTGCTCCCCCAAACGCTCGGCCCAGGCCTTGTAGGCACTGGTTTTCGCCGGCAGCCGCACAGGCTGCTGCGCATCCAGTTGCGCGCAGGCCTGTTGCAGGTCCTCGAACAGCACGCGCCAGGACACGCCGTCGATGACCAGGTGGTGGATCACCAACAGCAAGCGTTGGCTGCCGTCGCCCATGCCGACCAGCACAGCACGCAGCAGCGGCCCTTCCAGGCTCAGGCTGCGTTGCGCCGCTTCACACAGTGCCAGCAGCGCGTCCTGGTCGGCGGCCTGCCGCTGCCAGAGCAGGTCCTTGGCCTGGCCAGGCTGACCGTGACTGGCCTGCCACTGACCCTGCTCGCGGGTAAAGCGCAGGCGCAACGCATCGTGCTGCACCAGCAGGGCCTGCAAGGCCGCCTCGACGGTCGCCGCCTGCAAGGCCCGAGTGGGACGCAGCAGCACTGACTGGTTCCAGTGGTGCGCCTCGTCGCTCACTTCGCCGAAGAACCACTGCTGTACCGGCAGTAGCGGCATGCCGCCCTGCACCGCCCCCTGGTCGATGCGCTGCGCCGCGCCGCCCTCGCGCGCCACACGGGCCAGGCCCTGCACGGTCTGGTGCTGGAACAGCTCCTTGGGAGTGAAATGTATGCCGGCCTGACGGGCACGGCTGACCACCTGGATGGAAATGATCGAGTCGCCACCCAGCTCGAAGAAGTTGTCGCTCAAGCCGACCCGCTCCAGACGCAGCACATCGGCCCAGACAGCGGCAATGCGCTGTTCCATTTCGCTTTGCGGGGCTACATAG
>NZ_JBAMDI010000249.1:0-5666 GCF_036961695.1 Pseudomonas sp. CGJS7
GCCGTCGTTGTTGGGGCGCATCGGCCGCAAGCTGAAGTCGCTGGTGGCGCGGCCGCCGCGTACGCAGCACTGAGTACGATCCGCGCGGGTGAAGCGGCGCTGCCGTTTCGCCGCCGCGCATCGGCTGCATCGAAGGGCCCCGTTCGGGGCCCTTTTTGCGTTTGGCGTTGGTTGCCGCGACCAAGTCGCTGGATCCCCGCGTTCGCGGGGATGACGGCTTGAGAGAGCCGCCGCGCACCTACCTACCGTCATTCCCGCGAACGCGGGAATCCAGAGACTTTAGCGCCGCTCACTGCTGCCGACTGACAAACACCGACCATGTATTCGCCGAGGTTTCCACCAACTGGAACACGTCCAGGTCGCCATCGGTGTCGATATCCAGCAACTGGTACTGATTGCCGTAAGGCGCAGTCGGCGGCCAGCCGATGCCGAAGGCGCCGCCAGCGTACGGCCAGGTGGTGAACACGCCGCTGGAGCCGGGTTCGAAATGGCCGCGGCGGCCGCTGCCGGCGGCGTTGCACCAGATGGTTAAACGCCAATTCGGCGGCGCGCTGCCGAAGGACGGAAAGACGATGAAGCGCGCATTGCCGTATCCGGTCGAACCGGCCGGGCAGGCCAGGGTGGCGACGTTGATCGGCGGATCGTATTGCTCGGCCTGAGCGAGTCGAGCGTGGCCGCCCGCGGCCAGCAGGCAGGCGAGAACGAGCGAGGTCTTGATCGTGTGCATGAGTCCGGCTCCATAGAAAACAGACGATTCCCGCGGCCCGACGGGCCGAGGACGTTCACTTCCGATGTCGGACGGATGCAAGCGGCCGGGACGCGAACGCGCGCGCCGGCGGGGTGCGGTCGCCGGCTTGGGCCCTGAGCGGAGGCGTCCGCGGGCTTGCCGGTCGTTGCCGTCGCGGCGCTTGCGCGCGGTCGCGACGGCCGCAGCGCGAACATAGGCCAAACGCGTCGGCCGAAACGTGATGATTTCCGGCGATTCGCTCTGCGATACTTCCGGCCATGACCGTATTGCGCTTCGACAACGTCAGCAAACGCTACAGCAGCGGCCACGAGGCCTTGAGCGAAGTCAGCTTCGAGGTGGCGCCGGGCGAGATGCTGTTCGTCACCGGCCACTCCGGCGCCGGCAAGAGCACGCTGCTCAAACTCATCCACCTCAGCGAGCGGCCCAGCCGCGGCGCGGTGCTGTTCGGCGAGCGCAACCTGCTCAAGGTCGGCGGGCGCCGGATCGCGCTGCATCGGCGCGAGGTCGGGGTGGTGTTCCAGGATCATCGCCTGCTGGCCGATCGCAGCGTCGCCGACAACGTCGCCCTGCCGCTGCTGCTGCGCGGTCTGCGCCGCGGCGATATCGGCCGGCGCGTGCGCGCCACGCTCGACAAGGTGGGGCTGGGCGCGCGCGCATCGGCCTTGCCGGGCGAGCTGTCGGCCGGCGAACAACAACGCGTCGGCATCGCCCGCGCGATCATCGGCGAGCCGCGGCTGCTGGTGGCCGACGAACCCACCGGCAACCTCGATCCGACCTTGTCGGCGGAGATCATGGCGCTGTTCCAATCGCTGCCCGAACGCGGCACCAGCGTGCTGGTGGCCAGCCACGACCTGGCCCTGGTCAAGCGCATGAAAAAGCGCGTGCTGGTGCTCAACCACGGCCGCCTGGTCGACGACATCGCCCCCGAGGACCTGGCCGAATGAGCGACCCCATCAACACCGCCGCGGCCGAGCGCGCGCCCGAAGCGGCGGTCGAGTCGGCCTCGCAATCGCGCCTGGGCATGTGGTTCGACCATCATCTCTACAGCCTGGTCGCCAGCGCTGGCCGCTTGTTGCGCAAGCCCTGGGCGACGCTGCTGACCATCGGCGTGATGGCGGTGGCGCTGGCGTTGCCGCTGGGCCTGTGGGCGAGCTTGAACAACGTCGAACGCTTCGCCGGCGACGTCCAGCGTTCGCGCCAGATCAGCGTGTTCCTGAAGCCGGACATCAAGCTCGAACGCGCCCGCGCCCTGGCCGAAGAATTGCGCGCGCGCGCCGAAGTCGGCGGCGTGGAATTGCGTACGCCCGAACAAGGCCTGGCCGATCTGCGCGAAAAGAGCGGCCTGGGCGAAAGCTTGTCGGCGATCGAAGGCAATCCGCTGCCGAGCCTGCTGGTGGTGACGCCCAAGGGCGATGAGCTGGCCCTGGCGCAGGCGTTGGGCGAACTGGCCGAGGCCGATGTGGTCCAGCATGACGCCGGCTGGCGCCAGCGCCTGGACGGCTGGCTGCGGTTCGGTTCGCGCCTGGCCTGGGTGCTGGCGGCGATGCTGGGCCTGGGCGCGTTGCTGGTGGTCGGCAACACCGTGCGTCTGGACATTCAATCGCGGCGCGAGGAAATCGGCGTGCTGCAGTTGCTCGGCGCCACCGACGGTTTCATCCGCCGGCCGTTCCTGTACCTGGGCGCCTGCTACGGCCTGGCCGCCGGCGCGGTCGCGCTGGCGTTGCTGACCGCGGCCGAACACAGCCTGCACGAGCCGCTGAGCGCGTTGGCGCTCAGCTACGGCAGCCATTTCGAACTGCAGGGCTTCGGCCCGCTGCAGGCGCTGCAGATCCTGGCCGGCGCCGCGGCGCTGGGCTGGCTCGGTGCGGGTCTGGTGACCGGGCACTATCTGCGCCAGACCCGCGCCGGACAGGGCTGAACCGGGCGTTCGCGGCCGCTCGGCGCGATCGCGCGCCCTGCTCGGGCGGCGGCCGCGTCACGGCCGCCACCGACCCGAGGCGAATCTCCGCCGACACGCGGTTGCAATGATGGTGCGCAAGGCTCGGATTCCGGGCCCGCTTGCGCCTAGAATCCTGGTTCCCCGCCTGTCCCCCGCATCATCCGCACTCCGTTCCGCGCCGGCGTCCAACGCCGCCGGTTCCGCGTCGCCGAGACGGTACTGTCCCCGTATGCAAAGCCAGAACCTGCGTCACTTCGAGAACACCGCGCCGCGGGTGATGGTGGTCGACGGCTCGCGGCTGGTGCGCAAGCTCATCGCCGACGTGCTGGTGCGCGAGCTGCCCAACGCGCGCATCGTCCAGTGCGGCAGCATCATCGAAGCGCGGTTGGCGCTGGATCACGGCGAAGTCGATCTGGTCACCACCGCCCTGGTGCTGCCCGACGGCGACGGCATCGCCCTGGCGCGCGCGGTGCGCGAGGCCGCGGCGCAGGCCTACGTGCCGGTGATCGTGGTCTCCGGCGATGCCCAGTCGCATCTGGAAGCGCGCCGTTTCACCGAAGACGTCACCGATTATTTCGACAAATCCCTGGGCCCGGCCGCGTTGGCCGAGTTCATTCGCGGCTACGTCCAGCCGCAGCCGATTCCCGGCGCGCGGGTGCTGTATGTCGAGGACAGCCGCGTTGTCGCGGTCGCGACCAAACGCATGCTCGAGCGCCACGCGCTGCAGGTGCTGCACTTCATCGGCGTGGAAGAAGCGCTGGAACACCTGGAAGCGCACCGCGCCAGCGGCCGCGACGGCGGCGATGCCGGCGCCGACCTGGTGCTCACCGACGTTTATCTGAAGGGCGAGCTGGGCGGCAAGGATTTGCTGGCCAAGCTGCGCAACGACTTCGACTACGGCAAGCGCCGCCTGCCGGTGCTGGTGATGACCGGCGACGCCAATCGCGACAACCAGAGCGCGCTGCTGCGCGCCGGCGCCAACGATCTGGTACTCAAGCCGATCGAAGAGCGTCTGCTGGTCACCAAGACCTTGTTCCAGCTGCGCCTGTCGCGGCTGGTCGAACCCACCGGCGCGGCGGTGCCGGCATGAGCGACGGCGATCGCGACATCAAGCTCGAACCATCGTGGAAGCAGCGCGTCGGCGATTGGTTCGTGCGCGAGGACATGCACGCGCTCTCGCGTTTCCTGCGCGAGCGCAAGGCGGCCGGGGCGCGGATCTTTCCGCCCGGGCCGGATATTTTCAGCGCGTTCGAGGCCACGCCGTTCGATGCGGCGAAGGTGGTGATCCTCGGCCAGGATCCGTATCACGGCCAAGGACAGGCGCACGGGCTGTGCTTTTCGGTTCGGCCCGGCGTGCAAGTGCCGCCGTCGCTGGACAATATTTTCAAGGAGATCCATCGCGATCTCGGCATCGCCCGGCCCGATCACGGTTATTTGATGCCGTGGGCGCGCCGCGGCGTGCTCTTGCTCAACGCCGTGCTCACGGTCGAAGAAGGCCGCGCCGGCGCGCATCAGGGCAAGGGTTGGGAAGGTTTCACCGATCACGTCGTCGACGTGCTCAACCGCGAGCGCGAAGGCTTGGTGTTTTTGCTGTGGGGCAGCTATGCCCAGGCCAAGGGCAAGGTGATCGATCCGCGCCGGCACCGCGTGCTCAAGGCGCCGCATCCCTCGCCGTTGTCGGCGCATCGCGGTTTCATCGGCTGCGGGCACTTTTCCGCGGCCAACGAGTATCTCTCGCGTCAGGGCGTCGCCCCGATCGACTGGACTTTGCCGGCACGCAGCGCGCTGGAGTCGTAGCGATTCAGGCACGGCCAGTGTGGTCGTCCCGCTGCGTGCAACTGCGATGCGCGGCATCGCCCGCGCGCCCCGACCGAAGCCCATCGGACTTGCGTTGGGTAAGGCTCCGGCGGTGCTTCGCGCCTGCCGGTGCGCAGTTTTGATCGATTCCGAAGCCGTCTAGGCACCTTTCTCGCCACTTTTTTGTCACCTGACGGGCCGCGATCCCCACGCGGCTTGCGTCCTATTGGTGCTTGCGTGGTTGCCTCGATCCGCGAGGCGGGCGGGCGTCGCGCCCTCTCCTGAGCACAAAAAGCGGTTCGGACTCGTCTGAATCTGCGGGCGAATTTGTGCCTGTGGCTTCAGTTTCGCCCCAGGGCTTTTGTCAAAAAGTGACGCATTGCGTCACTTTTCCGTTCTTCATCGCAATCAGTCCCTGAAATCCAGGCCTCTTTGGAGGGCTGCTCCGCGGATGCACAGATTGTGTGGATGTCCGCAATGACGGCGACTCGCCGATTGGAGGGGGGTAGGTGCCCATAGCTATGCCATCGGGCACCCAGCCAGTCGACTTCAGTTTCAGGGGGCGTTGTGACCGTGGATTCCAAATCAGCTGTTCGGGCAGTGCTGTGCCGTATCGGTCAGACACTGCTGCTGACGGTCGCGACCGCCTTGGCACTGCCGGCGTTCTCGCAGAACGCGGTCAACCGCGCTTCCGTGGCGGCTCCCGCCGGCGTGACCAACACGGGCGCCAACTGCAACAACCCCGGTCAGACCTTCGCCAACGGCGTGTGCACCGCCGAGGACAACGACCCGATCCAGCCCCGGCTGACCTTGGTCAAGACGGTGACCAACGACAACGGCGGCACCGCCCAGCCCGCCGCGTGGACGCTGACGGCCACCGGGCCGGTCACCATCAGTGGCGCCACCGGTGCGGCCGCGGTCACCAACGCATCGGTCGATGCCGGCACCTACTCCCTGTCCGAATCCGGCGGCCCGACGGGTTATATCGCCGGCACCTATAGCTGTGTGCTCAACGGCGGCGCGGCGACGGTGGCGAATTCGATCACCCTCGCGGCGGGGGACGTCGCCACCTGCACCATCGATAACAACGACCAGGCTGCGACGCTGACCCTGGTCAAGACGGTGACCAACGACAACGGCGGTACCGCCACGGTCAGCGACTTCCCGCTGACCGCGACCGGC
>NZ_JBAMDI010000025.1:0-100103 GCF_036961695.1 Pseudomonas sp. CGJS7
GGTTCAGACCGCCCTGTTCAACTTCACCCATGAAGCAAACCTGTCGACAAACGCCTGCAAGAACGGTCGCGTCTTATCGTTGAGCTTGCCCGAATCCTCGAACAAGCTCGCCGCACCGCCAAGGTAAGCCTCGGGCATCTGCATGCAGGGCATGTCGAGAAACACCAGCGACTGGCGCACCGCATGGTTGGCGCCAAAGCCACCAATCGCCCCCGGCGACACACTCACCACCGCCGTCGGCTTGCCGCTCCAGGCACTTTGCCCGTAAGGACGCGAACCCACATCGATGGCATTTTTCAGGCAGCCTGGCACCGAGCGGTTGTATTCCGGGGTGACGAACAACACCGCATCACTGCGACGGATTTCATCGCGAAAACGCTTCCAGGTTTCCGGCGGTGCCTCGGCTTCGATATCTTCGTTGTACAGCGGCAGGTCGCCAATCTCGACGATCTTCAGCGCAAGGCTGGACGGCGCCAGCTCCGAAAGTGCGCGGGCGACCTTGCGGTTGTAGGACTCCTTGCGCAAGCTGCCCACGACGACTGCTACCGAATACACCTGACTCATGGCAATTCCAACCTTTGCGGGTTAAATAGACGTTGTAGTTATAGATGACCGTTCTCCGGCGCCTGAGTTTTTTTTTCCGCAGGGCGAAAACTTCCGAGTCAGTTTCACGGTCTATGCCTTCATACATTTCCTACGTAATTCAGAGGTTTCCACCCAAATGGCAGCAGTAATGGTCGGCCAATTCCACGCCCGTGACGCCGAAGGCCGCATCTACCCCGTGCACGAGTTTCAGGAATCCACCCTGCAACTCGACGGCAGCACGCTGGGCGCCCCCATCACCACCTACCGCCTGGCCATCGGCGACAAGGTCAACCACCTGGGTGAAAACCGTTTCGAACTGGCACGCTCCGGCGTCGAGATCACGCGCATTCCGTGATGCAATCCACCGTGTAGCGGCCCCCTTCGTGCTGCAGGCCGTGCACATCGGCGACAAACCCGGGAAAGCCCTGGTTGAATGCGCGGGCGAATGCCAAGTAGTCCAGGATCGAGCGGGTCGCCTCGGTGAACCGCTCACCCGGCATGATCAACGGGATGCCAGGCGGGTACGGCACCAGCATCACCGCCGCCACACGCCCCAGCAATGCCTCGATCGACACCGCCTCCACTTCGCCACGCACCATCTTGTCATAGGCCTGGGCCGGGCTGACGGCCACCTCCGGCAAACGGGTGAACAGCCGCTTCAGCTGCTTGGCCGTGGCATTGGCGCGGTAGCAGTCATGTAACTGGTCGCACAGGTCGCGCAGGCCCATGCCCTGGTAGCGCAAGGCGTCGGCAGCCCCCACACTGGGCAGGCAGCTGCTGAGTGGGGTGTTGCCGTCATAGTGGCGTTTGAACTCCAGCAGCTCGGTGAGCAGGGTGCTCCACTTGCCCTTGGTGATGCCCATGGAAAACAGTACCAGGAAGCTGTACAGGCCCGTTTTTTCCACCACCAGCCCGCGCTCCCAGAGAAACTTGCTGACTACCGCTGCCGGGATACCGCGCGCGCCCAGCACACCGTCTGCGCTCAGGCCCGGCATTACCAAGGTCACCTTCAGCGGGTCGAGCAGCACATAGTCGGTCACCACTTCACCAAACCCATGCCATTGCGCCCCCGGCTGCAGCAGCCAGTCCTGCGCGGCCAGACGGGGGATGCCCTCGGCACTTGGCGGCTGCCAGATGCTGAACCACCAGTCCGCTGTGGCAATGTGCTCACGCAGGTTGGCCAGGGCACGACGAAAACTCAACGCCTCGTCGAACATCTCCTGCAGCAGCGAGCGCCCGGCCGGCCCTTCCATCATGGTCGAAGCCACATCCAGCGAGGCGAGAATGCTGTACTGCGGCGAGGTAGAGATGTGCATCATGAACGCTTCGTTGAAACGGTCCCGGTCCAGCTGCCGCCTGGCACCGTCCTGCACATGAATCATCGAGGCCTGGCTGAACGCCGCCAGCAGCTTGTGGGTGGAGTGGGTACTGAACACCAGCGGGCTGTCTGCCGCGCAGGCGGTGCCCATGGCGTAGCGCCCGGTGAAAAAGTCGTGGAACGCGGCATAGGCAAACCAGGCCTCATCGAAGTGCAGCACCTCGACACTGGCACCCAGGGCCTGCTTGATCAGCCCGGCGTGGTAACACAGCCCGTCGTAGGTGGAGTTGGTCACTACCGCCAGCTTGATACGCTGCCCACGATCACGGGCAAGGGGGTTGGCCTGAATCTTCGCGGCGATCGCCTCGGGGCTGAACTCGCTGAGCGGGATCGGGCCAATGATGCCCAGTTCGTTGCGCTCCGGGCACAGGTACAACGGGATGGCACCCGTCATGATGATCGCGTGCACCACCGACTTGTGGCAGTTGCGGTCCACCAGCACCAGGTCGTCACGGCCGACCATGGCGTGCCAGACGATCTTGTTGGCCGTGGAGGTGCCATTGATGACAAAAAAGGTGTGGTCGGCGCCGAAGTTGCGCGCCGCCCTGGCCTCGGCTTCGGCCAGCGGGCCTGTGTGGTCGAGCAGCGAACCCAGCTCCGGCACGGAAACGGACAGGTCCGAGCGCAGGGTGTTTTCCCCGAAGAACTGGTGAAAGGCTTGGCCTACCGGGCTTTTATGATAGGCCACACCGCCACCATGGCCCGGGGTGTGCCAGGAATAGTTGGACTGCGCGGTGTGCTGTACCAGCGCCTTGAAGAACGGCGGCAGCAGGCCATCGAGGTAGGTGTGTGCGGCTCGCGCCACCTGGCGGGCGAGAAACGGCACGGTGTCTTCGAACAGGTAAAGGATGCCACGCAGCTGGTTGAGCTCGCTCATGGCTTCGGCGGGGGCATTTTCCAAGGTCACCTGCTCGCCCAGGGCGAAGATCGGCAGGTTGGGTGCGCGCAGACGGGCCAGGCGGATCAGCTCGGCCATGTTCTGCAGTAAATGGGTGTTCTCGCCAGCGCCTTCGGCGGCAATCAGCATGCAGGCCAGGCCATGGTGGGTGGCGGCGACCAGGCGCGCTTCGGCGTGGTCGGCTGCGGCGAGAATGGCAAAGCCATCCTGGCGCAGTTCCTCGGCGATACCCCGCACGCGTTCGCCGGCAACACTGTCGGCCTTGATGGCGCGGTGGACAATGAGGATCGGGAACTTGAGGTCCTTGTACATCAGGTGGCTACCTCCGAAGGACATGGCGTCCATTTCAGGGTAGTTGAGCCTTGTATTGCGTGTACTGGCCCTTTCGCGGGTAAACCCGCTCCTACGACGGCCTGTGTCCAATCACCGACCGGTGCCCAGCAGCAGCGGGTTTACCCGCGAAAGGGCCGGGCCTGCTGGCCAGTCTGCCCCCGCCATTCACCGCCGCAGCCGCCACCGTAGTCGGCGGGTAAACCCGCTCCTACAACGATCTCCACTTCTGTTGCAGGGCGAAAGATCAGCCGGCTGGTGTCTCAGTCAGGGCCTGCCACAGCGAAGGCCCACCTGCCGACTTGGCAATGGCCGCCAGCCGCTCGGCATGCGCCTCCAGCTCTTCAGCGCTGGCCATGATCACCCGCCCTGGCGCACGCCCGACAATCCGGCGGATCTCGCTGCCGCCAGCGCCCTGCCCGTCATCTTCGGCATCTGCGCCATTCCCAGCCAACGACAGGCTGGTCTGGCCACCGGTCATTGCCAGGTAAACGTCGGCCAGCAGTTCCGAGTCGAGCAGTGCGCCGTGCAACTCACGGCCCGAGTTGTCGATGTCGTAGCGTTTGCACAGCGCATCCAGGCTGTTGCGCTGCCCCGGGTGGCGCGAACGTGCCAGCAGCAGGGTGTCCAGAATGGTGCAGTGCTGCGAAATGTCAGCGCGGTCCTGCTGGCCCAGCAAGGCGAATTCGTTGTTGATGAAGCCAACGTCGAACGCCGCGTTGTGGATGACCAGCGTGGCGCCCTGGATGAACTGGAAGAACTCCTCGGCGACATCGCCAAAACGTGGCTTGCCGACCAGGAAGGCATCCGTGATGCCGTGAACGTTGATCGCGCCCTCGTCACTCTCGCGGTCGGGCTGCAGGTAGACGTGGAAGTGCCGCCCGGTCAGGCGCCGGCCGATGACCTCGACACAGCCGATCTCGATGATCCGGTGGCCTTCGCCAACCGGCATACCCGTGGTTTCGGTATCGAGAATGACGAACCGTTTATCTTGCTGCTGCTCCACGCGGGCGCTCCAACTTGCATCCGTTACAAAGGCCGCGATTGTACCCCAGCTCAACGCTGGGCGCGCACCTCATCGACCCCACGGTTGGCCAGCTGGTCGGCGCGTTCGTTGCCGGGGTGGCCAATATGGCCGCGCACCCACTTCCAGATCACCTTGTGGCGGTTGACCTGCTCATCGAGCTGCTGCCACAGGTCGGCGTTCTTCACCGGCTCCTTGGCGGCGGTCTTCCAGCCGCGCTTCTTCCAGTTGACCATCCATTCGTTGATGCCCTTCATCACGTACTGCGAGTCGGTGGTCAGCACCACCTCGCATTCACGCTTGAGCGACATCAGGCCCTGGATCGCGGCCATCAGCTCCATGCGGTTGTTGGTGGTCTCACGTTCGCCGCCCCACAGTTCCTTCTCGACGCCCTTGTAGATCATCAGCACGCCCCAGCCACCCGGGCCAGGGTTGCCCTTGCAGGCACCATCAGTAAACATCTCGACGCTATCGCTCATGTACCACTCTTGAATTCAGTGCTTGTCAGTTTCGGGGTTGGCTGCGGTGCGGTTGACCTTCGCCAGTGGCAGCGGCAGCAGCTTGCCCATTGGCTCGCGGCGTTCCGGCCGCAAAGGCCGCAGGCCTACCACCATCTTGCGCGCCACCAGCAGGTACACCCCGCCACCGGAGCCCTGCCAGCCGCCGGCCAGTCGTTCCCAGCCCTCCAGGCGTTGCTGCCAGGCTGGTGAGGCAAGCGGCGGACGATAGCACCCGAAGCGGCGTTTCTCCAGCGCGAAGCCCAGCAGGTTGAGCCAGTCGCCCACCCGTGACGGCGAGATGCAGCGCGCCTTGCGCAGAGCACCGTGACTGAAGAAATGGCGCATGCCCCAGCTGCTCCAGGGGTTGATCCCCACGATCAGCAGGTGCCCGCCCGGGCGTACGGCACTGGCGGCCTCGCGCAGCAGGCCATGGGGCGACAGGCAGAAGTCCAGGCCATGCTGCAGCACCACCACGTCGGCAGCGTGCTCGCTCAACGGCCAGGCTTGTTCTTCGCAGACAATCTCCACACCCGGCAAGGGCGCACCAAGGCGCACGTTACGCTGCACCTGGGGGGCTCTGGGCGGTGGCTCGGCGCAGGGCCCGTAATGCACGAGATAACCGCCAAAGAAGCGCCCGAGCTCTTCTTCCAGCAGTTTGTCCTCCTCCTTGAGCATCAGTTGCCCAAGTGGGCCGTTGAACCACTCACGGGCCAGGCTGATCAGCTCGACCCAGTCCGGGTCGGCCTGGGCAAAGGCTTGGTCGGTCATTGCGCTCTCCCTCGAAGGTTCTCCCACCGCGCCATCGCGGCTAAGATGCCCTCATGTGCCACGCTAGGCGAATCGGATCCGCACCATGATACAGATCGAAGCTCTCCCCGCTTTCTCCGACAACTACATCTGGTTGTTACAGGATACTGCCAAACGCCGTTGTGCGGTGGTCGACCCGGGCGATGCCGGCCCAGTGGAGCGCTGGCTGGCTGCCAACCCCGAATGGGTGCTGAGCGACATCCTCGTCACCCACCACCACAATGACCATGTCGGCGGGGTGGAACGGCTCAGGCAATTGACCGGCGCACGGGTCTGTGGCCCTGCCAACGAGCGCATTCCCGGCCGCGACCTGGCACTGGACGAAGGCGACAGGGTGGACGTGCTGGGTGTAACGTTCCAGGTAATGGCGGTACCCGGCCACACCCTGGGGCATATCGCCTTCTTCAGCGACCAGCCAGCAACGCCCATCCTGTTCAGTGGCGACACCCTGTTCGCCGCCGGTTGCGGGCGCATGTTCGAAGGTACACCCGAACAGATGCAGCCCGCCCTCGCCCGCCTGGCGTCCCTGCCAGAGCAGACACAAGTGTACTGCGCCCATGAATACACCCTCAGCAACCTGCGCTTCGCCAAGGCTGTGGAACCGACCAACCCGCACGTTCAGCAACGCTTCGAGGACGTTACCCGTTTGCGCGCCGAAAATCGCATCAGCTTGCCCTCAACGATCGGCCTGGAGCGCCTGACCAACCCCTTTCTGCGTACCGCTGAAACATTAGTTAAACAAAAAGCAGACGAATGGAAGGGACATTCAAACAACTCGCATGTCGCTGTTTTTGCTGCCTTGAGGTCTTGGAAGGACACCTTCTGATAACCGCAAGATATATCGCAAGTGAGGGCCGAAGGTTGACCCGGGCCGGAGCGGTTTCTAGAATCGCCGAAATTTTTCGCCCGGATACCTGTGTCAGCCGATGTCTTCCCGTAGCCGCAGAACCTCTCATTCCGCCGCCCTGACGCGCCTGGCCCAAATCAGCGCGCTGGCCCTGGCAGCCACGCTGGTGGGCTGCCAGAGCACCCGTCAGCTCGACGAATCCGATAGCGTTCGCGCGCACAACTACCAGGCACGGATCAAGCACAAACCTTCCCCGCTGCTGGTCAAGCCGGCCGAACAGGCGCCACAGGATGTCTGGGAGCGCATGCGGCAGGGCTTCGCCCTGCAGGACAGCATCGATGTCAACCCGCGCATCGAGCAGCAGCGCTTGTGGTTCGCCAGCAACCCGACCTTCATCGAAAGCGCCGGGGAACGTGGCAGCCTCTACCTGCACTACATCGTCGAGCGCCTTGAAGAACGCGACATGCCGCTGGAACTGGCCCTGCTGCCAGCAATCGAAAGTGCCTACAACCCCATGGCCTACTCACGCGCCAGCGCTGCCGGCATGTGGCAGTTCATGCCGGCTACCGGTCGCCACTTCAACCTGCGCCAGACCAACTTCTATGACGGCCGCCGCGATGTCACCGCGTCGACCAACGCCGCGCTGGACTACCTGACCCGCCTGCACGACATGTTCAACGGCGACTGGCTGTTGGCCCTGGCGGCCTACAATGCCGGCGAAGGCACCGTCAGCCGAGCCATCGAGCGCAACGAAAGGCTCGGCCTGCCGACCGACTACTGGAACCTGCCGCTGCCACAGGAAACCCGCGACTACGTGCCCAAGTTGCTGGCACTGTCGCAGGTGGTGTCCACGCCAGAAGCCTATGGTGTCAATCTCACCCCGATCGCCAACGAACCGTACTTCGAAGCGGTGGCGATCAATGACCGTCTGGACCTTTCCCGGGTCGCGGCCTTTGCCAACATCGACGAGGACGAGCTGATCCAGCTCAACCCGGCATTCAAGAAGCGCATGACCGTCGATGGCCCGAAGCAGCTGCTGGTGCCCACCGCCAAGGCACAGTTGCTCAGTGCCAGCCTGTCCAACCTCAACCCGGAGCAACTGGTCAGCCTGCAACCCCCGAAAGCAGCGTTTGCCCGGGCCGTGGCCGAAGCCAAGGCACCGGTGGGGGCACGCAGCTACCGGGTCAAGCGTGGCGATAACCTGAGCGCCATCGCCAAGGCCAACCGTGTATCGGTCAAGGACATCAAGCGCTGGAACCGCTTGTCCGGCAACAGTCTGCGCGCGGGCCAGGTTCTGGCCCTGCGTGGTGGCAATGCGCCAAGCGCCGCCGGCAACCGGGTTGCCGCCTCCGGGAAGCGCTCCACGCAATACAAGGTCCGCAAGGGCGACTCCCTGTACCTGGTAGCCAAGCGTTTCAATGTGGAAATGAAGCACCTCAAGCGCTGGAACCCACGCAGCGGCCACGCCCTCAAGCCAGGCCAGACCCTGACCGTATACCTCGGGCATTGAGTCGTTACAGGGGCTGCTTTGCAGCCCATTCGCGGGCACGCCCGCTCCCAGAGGTTTTTCACAGCCCCCAAAGCCGGTGCCGTACCTGTGGGAGCGGGCGTGCCCGCGAATGGGCCTGAAAAACCAGCCACTGGAAAACCCCAGCCCCTCTCTTTTTCCAACCCCACCAAGCTGTTACTGTACTCGATCAAAGCCCAACGCCTCTGGATCGGATGCCGATTTGATACGTCCCCTCCTGCTGTCACTCAGCCTGGCCTTGAGCTTTCCCGCAGCCGCGATCGTGAGCGAAAGCCACGGATACGCGCAGTTCGGCACGCTCAAGTACCCAGCCACCTTCACCCACTTCGACTGGGTCAACCCGCAAGCGCCCAAGGGCGGCACGTTGCGGGCCATGGCTTTTGGTACCTTCGACACGCTCAACCCCTACACCTTCAAAGGGTCGAGCCCGATTACCACGCCCAATTTCCAGCAGTACGGCATCAGCGAGCTGAACGAGCCACTGATGGTCGGCACGGGCCAGTACGACCCGTCCGGTGACGAGCCAACCTCCAGCTATGGCCTGATCGCCCGCTCGGTGGAGTACAGCGAGGACCGCAGCTGGGTGGTGTTCAACCTGCGCCCCGAAGCCCGCTGGCATGACGGCCAGCCCATCACCTCGGCTGACGTGGCCTTCTCGTACCGCACGCTGCTCAAGGATGGCCACCCGATCTACCGCACCAACCTGCAGGAAGTGCAGCGGGTAGACATCCTCGGCCCGCTACGCATCCGCTTCGTGTTCAAACGCGCCGGCAACCCGCTGCTGATACTGCGTCTGGGCGAAATGCCGGTGCTGCCCAAACACTACTGGCAGAAGCGCGACTTCAAGGCCACCACCTTCGAGCCCCCCTTGGGCAGCGGCCCCTACCGCATCACCCAGGTACAACCCGGACGACGCCTGGTGTTCGAACGGGTGAAGAACTACTGGGGCAAAGACCTGGCGGTCAACCGTGGCAAGTACAATTTCAATCGGGTCGAATACGAGTTCTATCGTGACGCGACGGTGGCCTTCGAAGCCTTCAAGGCCGGCGAGTTCGACATCTATATCGAGCACCAGGCAAAAAACTGGGCCAACGGTTACAACTTCCCTGCCGTGCGCCGGGGTGAAGTGATCAAGGCACAAATCCCGCACAGCATCCCCACGCAAACACAGGGCCTGTTCATGAACAGCCGCCGGGCCGCGTTCAGTGACCCGCGGGTACGCCAGGCGCTGGGGCTGATGCTGGACTTCGAGTGGACCAACCGCGCGCTGTTCAGCAGCGCCTACCGCCGCTCGACCAGCTACTACCCAAACAGCGAGTTCGCCGCCAGCGGCCTGCCCACCGGCAAGGAGTGGCTGCTGCTGGCGCCATTCCGTGACCAGTTGCCGGCCAAGCTGTTCAGCGAACCGTACAAGGTCAGCCACACCGATGGCCGGGGTATCAGCCGCCAGACCCTGCGCCAGGCCCTGGGCCTGCTCGCCGAGGCCGGCTGGAAGCTGCACGGCCAGCGCCTGGTCGACAGCAAGGGCCAGCAGTTGCGCATGGAACTGCTGCTGGTAAACCCCAACCTTGAACGCATCCTGCAACCTTATGTCGAAAACCTGTCCAGCATCGGCATCGATGCGCGCTTGCGCACCGTGGACCGTGCCCAGTACAAACAACGCCTGGACCAGTTCGATTTCGACATGATTCTGATGACCCTGAACCAGACCCTCAGCCCCGGCCTCGAACAGTGGCTGTACTTCCATTCCAGCCAGGCCGCGACAAAGGGCAGCAAGAACTATGCTGGGGTCAAGGACCCGGTGGTCGACCACCTGCTCGACACCCTGCTCGCCGCCCGCACCCGCGATGACCAGGTCGCCGCTGCCCGCGCCCTGGACCGCGTGCTCTCATGGCACTACTACATGATCCCCAACTGGTACCTCGACAACCATCGCCTGGCCTACCGCAACCGGTTCGCCTTCGTCACCACGCCGCCCTACACCCTTGGGCTGAACAGCTGGTGGATCAAGACTTCGGAGAAAGCCCAATGACGCCAACGCACCGTCTGCGCCGGCTGGCAGGCAGCCTGTTGCTCGCCTGCCTGAGCCTTCCCGCGCTGGCCGCACCGCAGCACGCGCTCACCCTTTACGATGAGCCACCCAAGTACCCCGCCGACTTCAAGCACTTCGACTACGTCAACCCGGACGCGCCCAAGGGCGGCACCTTCCGCCAGTCCAGCTTCGGCGGCTTCGACAGCCTCAACCCGTTCATCAACAAAGGCGTGGCGGCCGAGAACATCGGCATTATCTACGACACCCTGATGCGCCAGAGCCAGGATGAACCGTTCACCGAATACGGCCTGGTTGCCGGCAAGATCGAAAAGGCCCCGGACAACAGCTGGGTGCGCTTCTACCTGCGCCCCGAAGCGCGCTTCCATGACGGCCATCCGATGCGCGCCGACGACGTGGTGTTCACGTTCAACGCCCTGATCAAGGACGGCGCCCCACTGTACCGCCAGTACTACGCCGACGTCGCCGAAGTGGTCGCCGAAGACCCGCTGAAGGTGCTGTTCAAGTTCAAGCACAAGAACAACCGCGAGCTGCCACTGATTCTCGGCCAGCTGCCGGTACTGCCCAAGCACTGGTACGAAAACCGCGAGTTCAACCGCGGCAACCTGGAAATCCCGTTGGGCAGCGGCCCGTACAAGGTCGCCGAGGTCAAGGCCGGGCGCTCGGTGCGCTACGAACGGGTCAAGGACTACTGGGCCAAGGACCTGCCCATCAACCGCGGCTTCTACAACTTCGATGCCATGACGTTCGACTCCTACCGCGATACCACCGTCGCCCTGGAGGCCCTCAAGGCCGGGGCATTCGACTATGGCCTGGAAGTCAGTGCCAAGAACTGGGCCACCGCTTACAACGTGCCCGCCGTGCGCGAAGGTCGCCTGATCAAGGAAGAGCTGCCCAACGGCAACCCCACCGGTATGCAGGGCTTCATTTTCAACATCCGCCGCCCGGTGTTCCAGGATGTGCGTGTGCGCCAGGCCCTGAGCCTGCTGCTGGACTACGAGTGGACCAACAAACAGCTGTTCAACGGCGCCTACACCCGTACCGGCAGCTACTTCGAGAACTCGGAAATGGCCGCCCGCGGCCTGCCCAGTCCCAACGAGCTGAAAATCCTCGAACCACTGCGCGGCAAAGTGCCCGAGCAAGTATTTACCGAGGTCTTCCACAACCCGGTCAGTGACGGCAGCGGCATGATCCGCGAGCAACAGCGCCAGGCCTACAAACTGTTGCAGGAAGCCGGCTGGAAAATCGTCGACGACAAGATGGTCGACGCCCAAGGCAAGCCGGCAAGCATCGAGTTCCTGCTGGCGCAGACCGAGTTCGAACGCATTCTGCTGCCGTTCAAGCGCAACCTTGCCGACCTCGGTATCGAGCTGAACATTCGCCGCGTCGACGTTTCGCAGTACATAACCCGCCTGCGCTCGCGTGACTACGACATGATCGTTGGCGGCTACCCGCAATCCAACTCGCCAGGCAACGAGCAGCGCGAGTTCTGGTCCAGCGCCGCCGCCGACAACCCCGGCAGCCGCAACTTCATCGGCCTGCGCGACCCGGCCATCGACCAACTGGTGGACCAGCTGATCAACGCCGACTCTCGGCAGAGCCTGATCGACCACTGCCGCGCCCTCGACCGCGTGTTGCTGTGGGGCTACTACGTGATCCCCAACTGGCACATCAAGACCTGGCGTGTGGCCTACTGGAACCACATCGGCCACCCGAACGTGTCGCCCAAGTACGACATCGGCATCGACACCTGGTGGATCAAGCCCGATGTAACCCCGGCGGTCAGCGAAGCGCCTGCGGACGAGGCCAACTAAGATGCTGGCTTACATCCTGCGCCGCCTGCTGCTGATCATCCCGACCCTGTTCGGCATCCTCATCATCAACTTCATCATCGTCCAGGCCGCCCCCGGTGGCCCGGTCGAGCAAATGATCGCCAAGCTCGAAGGCTTCGAAGGCGCCACCAGCCGCATTGCCGGTGGCGGTGCCGAGGTTTCCGTGGCCGGCTCCAGCTACCGCGGCGCCCAGGGCCTGGACCCGGCGCTGATCGCTGAAATCGAGCGCATGTACGGCTTCGACAAGTCGCCGCCCGAGCGCCTGTGGATCATGGTCAAGAACTACGCCCAGCTGGACTTCGGCGACAGCTTCTTCCGCGACGCCAAGGTGATCGACCTGATCGCCGAGAAGATGCCGGTTTCGATCTCGCTGGGGCTGTGGAGCACGCTGATAATGTACCTGGTGTCGATCCCGCTGGGGATCGCCAAGGCCGTGCGCCACGGCAGCCACTTCGACGTGTGGACCAGCTCGGCAATCATCGTCGGCTACGCCATCCCGGCGTTCCTGTTCGCCATCCTGCTGATCGTGCTGTTCGCCGGTGGCAGCTACTTCGACTGGTTCCCGCTGCGTGGCCTCACCTCCAACAACTTCGACGAACTGAGCACCACCGGCAAGGTGCTGGACTACTTCTGGCACCTGGTGCTGCCGATCACCGCGCTGGTCATCGGCAACTTCGCCACCATGACCCTGCTGACCAAGAACAGCTTCCTCGACGAGATAAACAAACAGTACGTGGTCACCGCCAAGGCCAAGGGCCTGAGCCGATCACGGGTGCTGTACGGCCACGTGTTCCGCAACGCCATGCTGCTGGTGATCGCCGGCTTCCCTTCGGCGTTCATCGGCATCTTCTTCACAGGCTCCTTGCTGATCGAGGTGATCTTCAGCCTCGACGGCCTGGGCCTGATGAGTTTCGAAGCGGCCATCAACCGCGACTACCCGGTGGTCTTCGGCACCCTGTTCATCTTCACCCTGCTAGGGCTGGTGGTGAAACTGATCGGCGACCTGACCTACACCTTGGTCGATCCGCGCATCGACTTTGCCAGCCGGGAGCACTGACATGGCCTTGTCCCCCCTCAACCGCCGGCGCTTCGAGCGTTTCAAGGCCAACCGCCGTGGCTGGTGGTCGCTGTGGCTGTTCCTGATTCTGTTCGGGCTGAGCCTGGGCGCCGAACTGATCGCCAACGACAAACCGATCGCCGTACGTTACGACGGCCAATGGTACTTCCCGGCGTTCAAGCGTTACCCGGAAACCACCTTCGGCGGGGAATTCCCGCTGGAAGCCAACTACAAGAGCCCCTACATCCGCGAACTGCTGGCGAAGAAAGACAGCTTCGTGCTGTGGGCGCCCATCCCGTTCAGCTACCAGAGCATCAACTATGACCTGCGTGTCCCCGCCCCCGCCCCACCTTCGGCGGACAACTGGCTGGGCACCGACGACCAGGGCCGCGACGTGCTGGCACGGGTGATCTACGGCTTCCGCATTTCGGTTCTGTTCGCCCTCACCTTGACCGTGGCCAGCTCCATTATCGGCGTCATCGCAGGCGCCCTGCAGGGGTTCTACGGTGGCTGGGTCGACCTGGCCGGGCAACGCTTTCTGGAAATCTGGTCCGGCCTGCCTGTGCTGTACCTGCTGATCATCCTGGCCAGCTTCGTGCAACCCAACTTCTGGTGGCTGCTGGGCATCATGTTGCTGTTCTCGTGGATGAGCCTGGTGGATGTGGTCCGCGCCGAGTTCCTGCGCGGGCGCAACCTGGAATACGTGCGCGCCGCACGCGCCCTTGGCATGCGCAACGGCGCAATCATGTACCGGCACATCCTGCCCAACGCGATGATCTCGACCATGACCTTCATGCCGTTCATCCTCACCGGCGCCATAGGCACCCTCACCGCCCTGGACTTCCTCGGCTTCGGCCTGCCCGCCGGTTCGCCCTCGCTGGGCGAACTGGTGGCGCAGGGCAAGTCCAACCTGCAAGCGCCATGGCTGGGTATCAGCGCCTTTGCCGTGCTGGCGCTGATGCTGAGCCTGCTGGTGTTCATCGGCGAATCCGCCCGCGACGCCTTCGACCCGAGGAAGTGACATGAGTGAACAGAACCTGATCGAAGTGCGGGACCTGGCCGTGGAGTTCGTGACCGGGGACCAGGTCAACCGGGTGGTGGACGGCGTCAGCTTCGATATTCGCAAAGGCGAGACACTGGCCCTGGTGGGCGAAAGTGGCTCGGGCAAATCGGTCACCGCGCACTCGATCCTGCGCCTGCTGCCCTATCCCCTGGCCCGGCACCCCAGCGGCAGCATCCGCTACGAAGGCAAGGACCTGCTGCAGCAGAACGAGAAGACCCTGCAGCGCATTCGCGGTAACCGCATCGCCATGATCTTCCAGGAGCCGATGACCTCGCTCAACCCGCTGCATTGCATCGAGAAGCAGATCAACGAAATCCTCCTGCTGCACAAGGGCCTGACCGGGAAGGAAGCGACTGCGCGTACCCTGGAGTTGCTGGATATGGTCGGCATTCCAGAGCCGCACAAGCGCCTCAAGGCCCTGCCCCACGAATTGTCGGGCGGGCAGCGCCAGCGGGTAATGATCGCCATGGCGCTGGCCAACGAGCCCGAGCTGCTGATTGCCGACGAGCCGACCACGGCGCTGGATGTGACCGTGCAGCTGAAGATCCTCGAGCTGCTCAAGGAATTGCAGGCGCGTATGGGCATGGCCCTGTTGCTGATCAGCCATGACCTGAACCTGGTGCGCCGCATCGCTCACCGCGTGTGCGTGATGCAGCGTGGGCAAATTGTCGAGCAAGCCGAATGCGCCACGCTGTTCAGCTCGCCACAGCACCACTACACACAGATGCTGATCAATGCCGAGCCCAGCGGGCTGCCGGCGCACAACCCGGTGGGCGCGCCGTTGCTGGAGGTGGATGACCTCAAGGTCTGGTTCCCGATCAAGAAGGGCTTTCTGCAGCGCACGGTCGACCATGTGAAGGCGGTGGACGGGGTCAACTTCAGCTTGCCCCAGGGCCAGACGCTGGGCATTGTTGGCGAATCCGGGTCGGGCAAGTCCACATTGGGCCTGGCCATCTTGCGGCTGATTTCCAGCCAGGGCGGCATTCGCTTTCATGGGCAGAACCTCGAAGGGCTGAACCAGAAAGCCGTGCGCCCCCTGCGGCGGGAAATGCAGGTGGTGTTCCAGGACCCGTTTGGCAGCCTGAGCCCGCGCATGTGCGTGGCGGACATTGTCGGTGAAGGGCTGCGCATTCACCGCATTGGCACCGCGCAGGAACAGGAAGCGGCGATTATCGCGGCCCTGGAGGAAGTAGGCCTGGACCCGCGCACGCGCCATCGCTACCCCCATGAGTTTTCCGGCGGGCAGCGCCAGCGCATTGCCATTGCCCGGGCGCTGGTGTTGAAGCCAGCACTGATTCTGCTGGATGAACCCACGTCCGCACTGGACCGCACCGTACAGCGCCAGGTGGTGGAATTGCTGCGTAACCTGCAGCAAAAGTACAACCTGACCTACCTGTTCATCAGCCATGACCTGGCGGTGGTGAAGGCGTTGAGTCACCAGTTGATGGTGATCAAGCATGGGCATGTGGTGGAGCAAGGGGACGCGCAGGCGATCTTCCATGCGCCGCAGCATCCGTATACCCGACAGTTGCTGGAGGCGGCGTTTCTGGAGGTTGGGGGTTAGTAGGGAAAGGGTGCGTGTTCGCCAAGCAATCATCCTTTGATCGGTCGTTTCGTTTATTGCGATTTTCGAATATTTCGAATATAACTCGAACTCAGGCTGTTGCATCGTCGCCACAGCCCCGCAATCGATACCGCTCTGGAGATGCCCATGACCACCGCCAACCTCTCTAGCCATGTGCTTCCTGACGAGAAAGAAATTGCCGTGGCAGTCGAGTCAAGCCGCACGCTGGCAGCGTTCCTCTCGACAAAATCAGATACCCAACGGATCGAACTGCTCAACGAGGAAAATCAGCGCCAGGTTGTTGAAGTACCTACTTTCGCCCTACGCCTATTCGGCGAGATTCTCAGCGAACTGGCCCTGGGTAACTCAGTCAAAGTCGTTCCAATCCACGCCGAACTGACTACCCAGGAAGCAGCAGACCTGCTTAACGTCTCCCGGCCGCACTTGGTAAAGCTGCTCGACGAAGCGGTGATTCCGCACACCAAGACAGGCCGCCATCGTCGTGTCAAATTCTCCGACCTGGTTGCCTACAAGGACAAACGTGATGGGGTGAGCCGCGCTGCGATGGATGCGCTGGCAGCCCAAGCTCAGGAATTGAAGATGGGGTACGAATGAAGCACTCGCCCTTCACGGCCATATACGACGCGAATGTACTTTACCCTGCTCCACTGCGTGATTTCCTGATGAACCTAGCGCTGACGGGCATCTACCGGGCACGTTGGTCAGCGAGCATTCATGACGAGTGGAAGCGCAATCTGCTACTCAACCGGCCTGACCTCACGCCTGAACATTTGGATCGCACGTCATCGCTGATGGATGCTGCGGTGCCTGATGCACTCGTCACTGACTACGATTCACTGGTCGAAGGGCTGGACTTGCCAGATAGGGATGATCGACATGTTCTCGCAGCTGCAATCAAGTGCAACGCTTCGGTTATCGTCACCTTCAATTTGAAGGATTTTCCCAAGGCGGTTCTCGGTGCCTTCGATATTGAACCCTTGCATCCGGACGACTTCATCGCTGACCTTTGGGACCTGGACAAGGCAGCAGTCCTCGAAGCTGCCCAGCGGCAGCGAATATCGCTGAAGAACCCACCGCACAGCGTACAGCAGTATCTCGACAGGCTGCTTCAGCAGAAGCTTCCCGAGACAGTGAAACTGCTTTCGGCATTCAAGTTCCTCCTCTGAGTATGCCCAGCAGACTTTCTTGGGCAGCAAGGGGATCATCCGGGATTGATCAGCCATGCACGTAAAACCAAGCCTATGAAAAGCCCCGCTCGTTACCACGCAAACAGAATCAAGCAGCGGTGATCAATTTTTCTGACAATAATCGTCTTCCATCATCAGCCGAATCGGGCATAAATTCTTCGCCGTCAACTCCCAGTACCCACGGTAGAGCCCATGTCCAGTCCACAACACCAGCCTGCTTCCCCTGCCCTGGCCACCCTGATCCAGCGCTCCGGCCTGCCCAGCCCAACGCTGAGCGAAGCCCAGGCACACGCCGTGCTGCAGGCCCACTATGGCCTTGCCGGCAACCTTTCGGTACTGGGCAGCCAGCAAGACTTGAACTTTCGCGTGGTCACACCGCAGGGTGGCTATGTGCTGAAGGCCTGCCACGGCAGCTACGCCCAGCTGGAGCTTGAAGCCCAGCACGCCGCCCTGGCCTTCCTGCGCGATCAAGGTTTGCCGGTACCCGCCGTGCGCTCAGCCCACAACGGCATGGGGTTGCTGGAACTGGACATCGACGCGCAACCACTGCGCCTGCGCCTGCTCGATTACATCGAAGGCCAACCGCTGACCCGCCTCAAGCACATGGAGCCGCGCCTGATGGCTGAACTGGGCGGGCTCTGTGCAAAGCTGGACAAGGCGCTTGCCCATTTCGATCACCCGGGCCTTGCGCGCACCTTGCAATGGGACCCGCAGCATGCCGGGGCACTGATCGATCACCTGCTACCGGTGCTGCAGGACAGCGGGCAGCGCGCCCGCATCGAACACGCCACGCGACAGGCCAACGAGCGCCTGATGCCGCTGATCGATCAACTGCCCAGTCAGGCCGTGCACCTGGACATCACCAACGACAACACCGTGTGGGCCCGTGATGCCCAGCGTCAGTGGCAACTGCAAGGCGTGATCGATTTCGGCGACCTGCTGCGCACCTGGCGTATCGCCGACCTGTCGGTGACCTGCGCTGCGCTGTTGCACCACGCCGAGGGCGACCCCCTGCGCATCCTGCCAGCCGTGCAGGCCTACCAGGCGCTCAACCCGCTGACCGAGGCCGAACTGCGCGCCCTGTGGCCGCTGGTGCTGAACCGCGCTGCCGTGCTGGTGCTGAGCAGCGAACAACAGCTAACCGTCGACCCGGGCAACCAGTACACCCGCGACAACATTGCCCACGAATGGGAAATTTTCGACACGGCCACCGCCGTGCCTTTCGCCCTGATGGAGGCGGCCATTCTGCAGGCTGCGGGCCTGCAACCCGCGGCGCCGGACTGGAACGACTGTGCCCCCCTGCTCCCCGAGCTGGCCGGGCAGGCTGTCACACGGGTGGACCTGGGAGTACTCAGCAAACACTTCGAGGCCGGCAACTGGGAGCAACCCGGTTACGACCAGCATCTGCTGACTTCGCAAGCCGCCCCGGCCTGCAGCCTGCACGGGCAGTATCGCCTGTCGCAAACCCATATCGATCGCCCCGAGGAGCCCGCCACCTGCGCCCTTTTCGTCGAGCTGCATGTGCCCAACGGCAGCCCGGTGCAAGCGCCGGCAGCCGGCACCTGGCAGCACAGCGGCGACGGCCGGGGCTGCCTGCGCACCCCGCATTGGGCTTTGTGGCTGCAAGGCCTGGAAGACGCACCGGCAGACGGCCAGGCCGTGGAAAAAGGCCAGTCCCTGGGCAGCAGCTGCGGCTTCCTTAGCGTGCAGGTATGCCTCGACAATGGCAGCCAGCCGCCGCGCTTCGCCACGCCGTCACAAGCCGCCGCCTGGCTGGCCCTGTGCCCGTCACCAGCCGCACTGCTGGGCTTCGATTGCGATGCCGAGCCGCTACCTGATCCGCAAGCCCTGCTGGCCCGCCGCGATGCCAGCTTCGCCCGCTCGCAGAAGCACTACTACGCGCAACCGCCGCACATTGAGCGTGGCTGGCGCAACTACCTGATCGACATGCAGGGCCGTTCCTACCTGGACATGCTCAACAACGTCGCAGTGCTGGGCCATGGCCATCCACGCATGGTTGCCGAGTCGGCGCGGCAGTGGTCGCTGCTGAACACCAACTCGCGCTTCCATTACGCAGCAATCACCGAATTCTCCGAGCGCCTGCTGGACCTGGCCCCCGAAGGTTTCGACCGGGTGTTCATGGTCAACAGCGGCACCGAGGCCAACGACCTGGCGATTCGCCTGGCCTGGGCCTACAGTGGCGGGCGCGATCTGCTCAGTGTGCTGGAGGCCTACCACGGCTGGTCGGTGGCCACCGATGCCATCTCCACGTCGATCGCCGACAACCCGCAAGCCCTGGAAACCCGCCCGGACTGGGTTCACCCGGTCGAAGCACCGAACACCTTCCGCGGCCGCTTCCGCGGGGCCGACAGCGCCGCCGACTACCTGCAAGACGTCGACGCCAAGCTGGCTGACCTCGACGCCCGTGGCCGTCAGCTGGCGGGCATCATCTGCGAACCGGTGTACGGCAATGCCGGCGGTATCTCGCTGCCCGCAGGCTACCTGCGCGCAGCCTATGCCAAGGTCCGCGCCCGCGGCGGAGTGTGCATCGCCGACGAAGTGCAGGTGGGCTATGGCCGCCTGGGCGAGTACTTCTGGGGCTTCGAGGAACAGGGCGTGGTGCCGGACATCATTACCATGGCCAAGGGCATGGGTAACGGCCAGCCGCTGGGCGTGGTCATCACCCGTCGCGAAATCGCCGAGGCGCTGGAGGCCGAGGGCTACTTCTTCTCCTCGGCCGGTGGCAGCCCGGTCAGTTGCCGCATCGGCATGGCGGTGCTGGATGTCATGCAGGAGGAAGGCCTGTGGGACAACGCCCGTGACACCGGGCGCTACTTCAAGGCACGCCTGCAGGCGCTGGTCGACAAGCACCCGCTGGCCGGCGCGGCACATGGCTCGGGCTTCTACCTGGGGCTGGAACTGGTGCGCGACCGCACCACCCTGGAGCCGGCCACCGAAGAAACCATGATGCTGTGCGATCGCCTGCGTGACCTGGGCATCTTCATGCAGCCGACCGGCGACTACCTGAACATCCTCAAGATCAAGCCGCCGATGTGCACCAGCCGTGCGAGCGTGGACTACTTTGTCGACAGCATTGACCGGGTGCTGGGCGAAGGCCTGTAAGTGTCAAGGCGTGGGCCCGACGGCTGCGGCCCACGCCTGTAATGCCTCACACGCGGCCATGGCCACCTGTTCATCGGTGCGCCCGGTGAACTGCCGCTCGATCGCATCGGCGGCGATCAGCCCGGCAATGGTGGGCTTGCCGACAGCATCGGTCAGGTCCAGCCATTCCCCCCAACTGGCGGGTACGTCGTACCAGCGCAGGTAGCCTGAGGGTGAACACGGCCACCATCGCTCATCGAACTGCAGAATCACTTTCTCCAGCTTGCCCATCCCCAGATGCGCCAACGCTCCCTGCTGTGTTTCAGGTAACGCAGGGGTAAAGTGCAACGTTTTCAGAACCCCCACCGGGACTGTGCAAATGCAGAAGTCGCACACGTCTTCATTCACCATGACGCGCGCGCTCGACCAGTCGATGTGGGTGACAGGACTGTTCAGGCGGATATCCAGGTGCTTCGACAGCAAGCCGACAAGCTCGCTGTAGCCGCCTGGCAGCATACGATCACCATGCCCGACCCCCTCTTCATCCAAGGCACAGACCGACAGTTGCTCGACGGGCAAACACGCTTCCAGTACCAGGTTGGCGTCGATGGCGAACTGCGTGGCACGCGCGAGCGCAGGGTCGAGTGTGGCCATGTAGCCATCGATCGCGTCAGACAGCGGTTGTTGCCGATCAAGACGCCTGGTCAAGGCATCCCAGGCGGCGTCGATATCCAGCACCGCCCCGCCGCGTGCTGCTGCAAGCGGGCAACTGAAATCGGTCTCGACGCAAGCCAAGCCATGTTGAAGTGCAACAGCGGCCAATGGGTTCTCGGCAAAATGCTGAAGCCATGCCGCACCTTCATCTGCTTTCACGCCGCCCAACTCGACAGTGTGCGTGCGCCCACCCGTTCGCCCACGCGCCTCCAGCACAGTGCAATCGACACCCCTTTCCCGCAAGCGTTGAGCGGCAGCCAAGCCTGCACACCCCGCACCGATCACGATCACCTTGCTCGCACCGGCACTCACGGCTGCCTCGGCGGCACGCAGCCCATCATTCCACGCACCATGAGTCATTGCCGGAGCGCTGGCATTACAAGCTTCTCCAGCGATGACCAAGCGCCCATGCAGCACTTGGCCCAGGGCGCTTCGATGCAACGGCGATCCGCCAGCCAGCAAGGCACTGTAGGCACCGAGGCTGAACGGGTCGCTACTCCAGTGGGTGACATGCCACGCGGTTGGTCTGTGCACGCTTTTCTCCATTGAGGGGACTGTCCTGCAGGTGCATTAATGTTCATAATTTTTAGCAATAAAAGATGATCATCATCAGGTTTACTGACAATGGCCTTTACCAGCGACTCCCTGGCGATTTTCCTCGCGGTGCTCGATGCCGGCTCGTTCTCCGCCGCCGCCCGCAAGCTGGGCCGTGTGCCTTCAGCCGTGAGCATGGCAATCGCCCAGCTGGAAGCGGAACTGGACCTGCCCCTGTTCGACCGGGCCACGCGCAAAGCCTTGCCCACCAACGCCGCCTTGGCGCTGGAGCCCCAGGCCAGGCAGGTCATCTGCCAACTCAACCTGCTGGATGCCCAGGCCCTGCAATTGCACAAAGGCCTGGAAAAGCGCCTGACCATCGCCATGGCGCCCGAGTTGCAGACCGGCCGCTGGAGCCAGCCGCTGGAAATCCTCGCCCAGGCATTTCCCAGCCTGGAAGTCGAGGTACGTTCGGCCACCCAGACCGAAGCCATTCGCCTGCTGCATGACGGCAGTGTGCAATTGGCCCTGGTGTTCGAACGGCCCGGCATCGATGAGCGCGAGTCATTCCTCGAGGCCGGCAGCCAACTGCTGGTGGCCGTTGCCTCACCGCGCCATCCAGCCGGGCAGAACAGCGGTTCGCCATTGCCTGAAGAGGCCTTTGCCGAACAACGGCAGATCATCGTGGCTTCGGGCAAGGCTACCGGATCGGACCCGCGCATGGTGCTGTCCCGGCGCATCTGGCTGACCGACAGCTACCTCGCCACGCTGGACCTGGTGCAGTCCGGGCTGGGCTGGGCCTACCTGCCGCAGCCATTGGTCGAACCGCTGATTGCCTCGGGCGCACTGGCCGAGGTGCGCTTCGACAACATGGCCAACCGCCTGCGCTTGTGGGTAGACATCATCTGGATCAAGTCGCGCCCGTTGGGCCTGGGCACGCGACGCTACCTGGAAGTCATGCGCCAGCTGTTCGAGAAGGAGCCACCCAGGGCCTGACTCCCTTGCGCGCGTCCAGGCCCTGCAGGCGTTCGCCCAGCCCTTTGGGCTGTGTGCGGGTTATGCTGTCGGGGCCACCAACCTGTAGCCAACCCCCGCCTCGGTAATGATGAACCGCGGCGCCGTGGGGTCATCGCCCAGCTTCTGTCGCAGATGCCCGACCACGATGCGCAGGTAGTGGGTATCCTCCGCATGGGTCGGCCCCCAGATATCCTTGAGCAACTGCTGCTGGGTAATCACCCGCCCGGGGTGCCCGGCCAATATCGCCAGCAAAGCATACTCCTTGCGTGTCAATGCCACCTCCACACCGTCGAGCGTCACCCGGCGGAAGGCAAAATCCACCGTCAGCGGACCAAAGCTGGCTGCCACTTCCGAGCCGCCGGCTTGTGGCACCTGACGCAGCAACGCCCGCACGCGCGCGAGAAACTCCTGAATACCGAACGGCTTGGTCACATAGTCATTGGCACCACCATCCAGCGCATCGACCTTCTGCACTTCACTGGCACGCACCGACAACACCATCACCGGCACTGCACTCCATTCGCGCAACTCACGCAGCACCTGCTGGCCGTCCATGTCCGGCAGCCCCAGGTCGAGCACCACCAGGTCCGGCTTGCCCAGTGCCGCCTGGGCCAACCCTTCGGCACCGGTGGCGGCCTCCAGCACCTTGTAGCCTTGCGAGGCCAGGCTGATACGCAGGAACTTGCGGATCTGCGGTTCATCGTCGATGACCAACAGGGTAACGGACTGGCTCATGGGGTTTCGCTTTCGGCTTCAGGTTGAGGAGGCAGCGGCAAGCATAGAGTGATGCTGGTGCCTTGGCCATCAATGCCTTCGCCCACCAGAATCTGCCCGCCATGAGCACCGATCATGCCCTGGCAGATAGCCAGGCCCAGCCCGGTACCCTGCCCGCCGCGGTCGCCACGGGCGGCGGTGTAGAACATGTCGAAGATTTTCTCGCGGTCGGCTTCGGGAATGCCGGGGCCCTGGTCGCTGACGGTCAAGCGCAGCTGGTCGTCATGCACCGCCACCTGAAGCTCAAGCCGACCATTGGCCGGCGAAAAGCGTGCGGCGTTTTCCAGCACGTTGACCAGTGCCTGCTCGATCAACGCCGCATGCACGAACAGCAATGGCAGCTCGGCCGGCACGTCCGTGTGCACACGCAGCGGCGCCAGCACCACCCGCAGGCGGTTGAGCGCACTGCCGACGATATCCGCCGGGGCCACCCAGTCGCGGGCCAGCTTGAGGCCGCCATGGCCCAGGCGGGTCATGTCCAGCAGGTTCTGGATGTAGCGATCGAGGCGTTCGGCCTCGTTGCGGGTGCCCTCCAGCAGCTCGCGGCGGTCTTCAGCCGGGATCGCATCGCCCAAAGCCAGCAGGCTGTCGATGCTGCCACGCATGGCGGTCAACGGCGTGCGCAAGTCATGGGATACGGAAGCCAGCAGGGCGCTGCGCAGTTGCTCGGTTTCGCCGTGCAGGCGTGCGGCTTCCAGCTGTTCGGCCAGGCGTGCGCGGGCCAGGGCCTGGGCCAGGGGCTGGCCTAGGGCGGTGAGCAGGCGCCGGCGTGGGTCGCTGAGCGGCTGCCCGTTGCGCGGGCGCACACCCAGCAGCGCCAGCGGCTGATCGTCCACCGCCAATGGCCACCACCACCAGCGGCCATTAGGCAGGGTATCGCTGCCGTGGCCGGCGGCCTGCCCGTGCTGCCAGGCCCAATCGGCAGCAGCCCGTTCGGTGTCGCTGAAGGTGCAGGCTTCCCCGCTGGCCACTTGCAACTGGCCTTCGGCGTTGCGCTCCAGCAAGCACACCTGGGCGTCCTGCCAGCCGTCCAGGTGCTGGCCGGCAGCCTTGAATATGGCTTGGCGGTCGGTGGCTACCGTCAACCGGCGAGACAGGTCGAGCAACTGGCTGGTCTGCGCCTGGGTCTCGCGCAGCGCCTGCAACTGGCGACGCTGGCGCGCGGCCAGGTTGCCGGTGAGCGCAGCCATCAACAGAAAGAACACCAGTGTCAGCACGTCTTCTTCGCGCTGGATGGTGAACGAGAAGTTGGGCGGTATGAACAGAAAGTCATAGACCAGGAACGACAGCGCAGCGCAAGCCAGCGCAGGTCCCAGGCTACTGCGCACCGCGACCAGCAACACCGCCGCCAGGAACACCAGCGAGATATTGGGCAACGCGAGCACACTGGACACCGCCCAGGCCAGACCCGCAGCCATCACGGTGGCCAGCAGCGCCAGCAGGTAATGACGCCACACCCACACCCGCCGCACGGCTGAACGCGGCGCTGGCGGCTGCACGTCGCGGTCCAGCACGTTGATTTCCAGGCCACGGCTTTCGCGCAGCAGCCGCGCCGCCACACCAGCGCCGAACAAACGCCGACGCAGGCGGTTGCGGGACTGCCCGACCAGCACCAGGCTGGCCCGCCGCTCGACAGCATGCTGGATCAGCGTACGGGCCACTTCGCCAGCACGCAGCAGCACCACCTCCCCGCCCAGTCGCTCGGCCAGTTGCTGCGCGGCTTGCAAACGATGCCGTGCGGTTTCGTCACGCAGGCGGCCGTTGTCCACATGCACCAGGCTCCAGGGCAGGTGGCGGCGCTGGGCCACGCGGCTGGCATGGCGCACCAGGCGTTCGGCCTGGTCGTCACCGTCTATGCCCACCAGCAACCGGCCGCGCAAGGCCGGCGCCTCCTGGCCGCGCTGACGATAGCCGTGGGCCAGGTCGGCATCGACCTGAGCAGCGGCGGTCTGCATGGCCAGCTCGCGCAGGGCGGTGAGGTTGGTTTGCGAAAAATACGCATCGATGGCCGCCCGAGCCTGCTCGGGCACGTACACCTTGCCTTCACGCAGGCGTTCGAGCAGCTCTCGCGGAGGCAGGTCGATCAGCACCAGCTCGAACGCTTCCTGCAGCACCCAGTCCGGCAGGGTCTCGCGCACTTGCACGCCGGTGATATCGCGGACCTTGTCGTTGAGGCTTTCCAGGTGCTGGACGTTGACCGTGGTGTACACGTCGATGCCTGCGGCCAAGAGTTCTTGCACGTCCTGCCAGCGTTTGGCGTGGCGGCTGCCGGGGGCGTTCGTGTGGGCCAGTTCGTCCACCAGGGCCAAGGCCGGCGCGGCACGCAGCAGGCCGTCAAGGTCCATTTCCTCGAGGGTGACGCCACGGTACTGGCTACGCAACAAGGGCTGCTGATGCAGCCCTCCGAGCAACGCTTCGGTTTCGGCGCGGCCATGGGTTTCGACCACCCCGGCCAACACCTGCACGCCCTGGCGTTGCTGGGCGTGTGCGGCCTGGAGCATCGCGAAGGTCTTGCCGACGCCGGGGGCAGCGCCAAGGAACACCTTCAGCCGGCCCCGGCCGGTGCGTGGGAGGTTGGCCAACAGCGCATCGGCGCGGGCGGAGTCACTCATGTTTCATCCTTTGCTTTTTCCAGCAGTCGGCCACTTCAGGGAAAGCCCCCTTAACGTGTAGGAGCGGGTTTACCCGCGAATACGTCAGTGGCACCACCACCGCATTCGCGGGTGAACCCGCTCCTACAGGCTTCCTGCCAGCGCTTCGATTACCTGACAATGGCGAGCTTTTCCAAGGCCTGGTTCAACGCCAGCACGTTGACCACCGGCGGGCCGATCAATGGATGGAGGGTGGCCTGTTCCAGCAAGGCTTGCAAGCGCTCGACCGGCAGCTGCCGTGCCGCCGCCACCCGCGGGATCTGATAGGCCAAGGCCTCCGGTGGCAAGTGCGGGTCCAGGCCGCTGCCCGAGGTGGTCAGCAGCGCCTGCGGCACTGGCCCCTGCTGCGCCTGATACAACGTGGCCGCATCGCCCTTTACCCGCTCAGCCAGCGCCGGGTTGCTCGGCGACAGGTTGCTGGCGCCGCTGGCCACAGTCGCGTAGGCACCTGCCGAGGGCCGCGAGTGGAACCAGCCATCGCCCTGGAAGTCCTGGGCGATCAATGCCGAACCCCGCACCTGGCCTTGCGCATCGCGTACCAGGCTACCGTTGGCCTGGTTCGGGAAAGCGACTTGGGCAATACCGGTCACCGCCAGCGGATACAGGGCGCCCGTCACCAGGGTCATCAACAAAGCCAGGCTCAATGCCGGGCGTAGATAAGCAGTCATGGCGGCCTCCTCAGACCAGGTTCAGGGCGTTGAGCAGCAGGTCGATCAGCTTGATCCCGGCAAACGGCACCACAATGCCACCCAGCCCGTAGATCAGCAGGTTGCGCCGCAACAGGTGCGCCGCACTGGCCGCCTGCACGCGCACCCCACGCAGCGCCAGCGGGATCAGCACGATGATGATCAGCGCGTTGAACACGATCGCCGACAGGATCGCGCTCTGCGGGCTGGCCAGTTGCATCAGGTTGAGCACACCCAGTTGCGGGTAGATGGCAGCGAACAGCGCCGGCAGGATGGCGAAGTATTTGGCCACGTCGTTGGCAATGGAGAACGTTGTCAACGCACCGCGAGTGACCAGCAGCTCCTTGCCGACCTGGACTACGTCCAGCAGCTTGGTCGGGTCGCTGTCCAGGTCGACCATGTTGGCGGCCTCCCGCGCAGCCTGAGTGCCGTCGTTCATGGCCATGCCTACGTCAGCCTGGGCCAGTGCCGGGGCGTCGTTGGCACCGTCGCCACACATGGCAACCAGGCGGCCTTCATTCTGCTCCTGGCGAATGCGCGCCAGCTTCTTCTCGGGCGTGGCCTCGGCCAGCACGTCATCGACCCCCGCTTCGGCGGCGATGGCGGCCGCAGTCAACGGGTTGTCGCCGGTTACCATCACCGTGCGAATGCCCAGCTTGCGCAGCTCGGCGAAGCGCTCGCGGATACCAGGCTTGACCACGTCCTTGAGGTGGATCACGCCAAGCAAACGCTTGTCGACGCACACCAGCAACGGTGTGCCGCCACTCTGCGCGATGCGTTCGACTTCACGGGCCAGCGCCGCCGGCATTTCCAGGCGTTGCATACCGACGAATGCCAGCACCGCATCGACGGCGCCCTTGCGGTAGCGGTGCTGCTCGAAGTCGATGCCCGACAGGCGTGTCTCGGCACTGAAAGCCACCGCTTCGAACTGCCCGGCAGGCGGGTCGACGAAGTCGTGCAACTGGCGCAGGTATTCGACAATCGACTTGCCTTCGGCGGTGTCGTCGGCCAGCGAGGCCAGCAAGGCGCCCTCCCCCAGTTCCTTGGCGGTAATGCCAGGTGCAGCATGCAGTGCGCTGCAGCGGCGGTTACCGAAGGTGATGGTGCCGGTCTTGTCGAGCATCAGCGTATGCACGTCCCCGGCCGCCTCGACGGCGCGGCCCGAGCGGGCAATGACATTCAGCCGTACCAGTCTGTCCATGCCGGCGATACCGATGGCCGACAGCAGGCCGCCGATGGTGGTCGGGATCAGCGTCACCAGCAGCGCGGCCAGGAAGATCAGCGGCAGGCTGCCACCCACGAAGTGGGCGAACGGCTGCAAGGTCACCACCACGATCAGGAAAATCAGGGTCAGGCCGATCAGCAGGATGTCGAGAGCGATTTCGTTCGGGGTCTTCTGCCGCTTGGCACCCTCGACCAGGGCGATCATCCGGTCCAGGGTCGACTCGCCCGGGTTGCTGGTGATGCGGACAAGCAGCCAGTCGGAGACCAGCCGCGTATTGCCGGTCACCGCCGAGCGGTCGCCACCTGATTCGCGTATTACCGGTGCGGATTCGCCGGTAATGGCGGCCTCGTTGACGGCCGCGATGCCTTCAATCACCTCACCGTCGCCGGGGATCACTTCGCCGGCGACCACGCGTACCACGTCGTCCTTGCGCAGCGCACTTGCAGCCACCGTCTCGTAGCTGCCATCACGCAGACGACGCTGGGCGGTCAGGCCCTGGCTGCCGGCCTTGAGGCTGTCGGCGCGGGCCTTGCCACGGCCTTCGGCCAACGCCTCGGCGAAGTTGGCGAACAACACGGTGAACCACAGCCACAGGGCAATCTGCACCGCAACACCGGTGCTCACGCCGCCGCCGGGGGCAAAACACAGCACGGTGGTCAGCACCGCGGTCAGGGCCACCACCAGCATTACCGGGGAGCGCTTGAGCTGACGCGGGTCGAGCTTGACGAACGCCTGCACCAGCGCCGGGCGCCACAGCGCGGCGAAGCGGGTCTGGTCCTTGGCACTGTGCCGGCTATTCACTTCAGGAATGGGCATGTTCATGATCGGTCCTCAAAAACCCAGGCTAAGGTGTTCGGCGATTGGCCCAAGGGCCAGGGTCGGCAGGAAGGTCAGCCCACCGACCAGCAGGATGGTCACCAGCAGCAGGCCGGTGAACAGCGGGCCGTGAGTCGGGAAGCTGTTCTGCCCCAGCGGCGCGCTTTTTTTCGCCGCCAGGCTGCCGGCCAACGCCAGTATCGGCAGGATGTAGCCGAAGCGGCCGATGAGCATGGCCAGGCCGATCATCAGGTTGTGATACACGGTGTTGGCGCCAAACCCGGCAAAGGCCGAGCCGTTGTTGGCCGAGCCCGAGGTATAGGCGTACAGCAACTGGCTGAAACCATGCGCCCCCGGGTTGGTGACCGCCCCGGCCGGGCCGGGCAGGCTGGCGGCGATGGCGCCAAGTACCAGCACGCCGACCGGCATCACCAGCAGGGTTGCCACCAGAAGCTGCACTTCACGGGCCTGCAGTTTCTTGCCCAGGTATTCCGGGGTACGGCCAATCATCAGCCCGGCCAGGAACACCGCGATAAGGACGAACAGCAGCATGCCGTAGAGGCCCGCACCGACGCCGCCGAATATCACCTCGCCGACCATCATGTTGACCATCGCCACCATACCGGTCAGCGGGTTCAGGCTGTCGTGCATGGCATTGACCGAACCGTTGGAGGCGGCGGTGGTGGTGACCGCCCACAGCACCGAACCGGTGGTGCCGAAGCGGCTTTCCTTGCCCTCCAGGGGGGCGGTCTGCTGCACCTGCGTGCTTTCCAGGGCCGGGTTCGGCTGGTACTCGGACCACAGCGCCGTGCTGCCACCGATCAGGAACAGGGCAAGCATGCAGGCGAGGATGGCGCGGCTCTGACGCAGGTCCTTCACGTAGTGACCGAAGGTGAACACCAATGCCACCGGAATGAGGATGATCGATGCCACCTCGAACAGGTTGCTCCAGGCCGTTGGGTTTTCGAACGGGTGCGCCGAGTTGACGCCGAAGAAGCCACCGCCATTGGTACCCAGCTGCTTGATGGCGATCTGGCTAGCGGCCGGCCCCAGCGGAATGGTCTGGTCGGCACCTTGCAAGGTCAGCGCGTGGGCGTAGTCGGCAAAGGTCTGCGGTACGCCCTGCCATACCAGCAGCAGCGCCAGCAGCAAGCACAGCGGCAGCAGGCCGTAGAGGGTGGCACGGGTCATGTCGACCCAGAAGTTGCCCAGCGTCGTCGCGCTGCGCCGGGCGATACCGCGGCACAGGACAACCAGTACGGCCAGGCCGGTGGCAGGGCTGACAAAGTTCTGCACGGTCAGGCCAAGCATCTGGCTCAGGTAGCTGACCGACGCCTCACCGCTGTAGGCCTGCCAGTTGGTGTTGGTAACGAAACTGACGGCGGTGTTGAACGCCAGTGACCATTCCTGGCCAGGCAGGTTCTGAGGGTTGAGTGGCAGGTAGCCCTGCAACAGCAGCACGGCGAACAGCAGCAGGAAGCCGACCAGGTTGAACGCCAACAGGGCCAGGGTGTATTGCCGCCAGTTCTGCTCCTGGCTGGCGTTCACACCCGCCAGCCGGTAACAGCCCTGCTCGACCGGCCCCAGCACAGGGGTCAGCCAGGTACGCTGGCCTTCCATGACCTTGTAGTAGAACCGCCCGAGCCAGGGTGCCGGTAGCAGCACGATGACAAAGAATGCCAAGAGCAAGGCGAAATCGTAACTGTGCATGGCCGCTCCCTAGCTGCGATCGGCGCGCAGCAGCGCCACCAGCAGATAAAACGCCAATGCCACTGCCAGCAGCAGTGACAGCCCGTCGAGCATGTTCATGTGTGGATCTCCCCGTGTTACGGCTTGGGCCGCTTTGGGGAAATTGTCCGAGGGAGAGGCGTAAAGGGGCGAGATCGGGGGGTGGGGGTGGGTATAAAGAATGCGTAAAAATCAGCGTGGTGGTCTGCCTGTAACGGCCCTTTCGCGGGCTTGCCCGCTCCCACAGGTATCACACAGGCCTTGAAGGCTGTGCAGTACCTGTGGGAGCGGGCAAGCCCGCGAAAGGGCCGTTACAGGCTTATTGTTGTGGCGGCTGCTGTGCCGCGTTACGGCTCCAGTCCAGTAGCAGGCTGTAGCCTACCGCCAGCAAGGTCGGCCCGATGAACAGGCCAATGAAGCCAAAGGCAAGCAAGCCGCCGAACACGCCCAGCAGCACGATCACCAGCGGCAGGTTGCCGCCACGGCTGATCAGGTACGGTTTGAGCACGTTGTCCACGCCGCTGATGACGAACGTGCCCCACACACCCAGGAACACCGCCATGCCGTATTCGCCCTTCCACACCAGCCAAGCGGTGGCCGGGATCCAGGCCAGTGGCGGCCCCATGGGGATCAGGCTGAGCATGAAAGTCACCAACCCCAGCACGATCGCCCCGGGCACCCCGGCGATCAGGAAGCCGATCAGTGCCAGCAGGGCCTGCGCGGCCGCCGTGCCGATCACCCCGTTGACCACCCGCTGCACGGTAGCGGCTACCAGGTCCAGGTAATACTCGGCGCGCTCGCCCACCAGCCGGTGCAGCAAGCGCAGCACGAATGCCGCCAAGCGTGGCCCGTCGCGGTAGAAGAAGAACACGAACACCAGGCTCAGGGTCAGTTCCAGCACGCCGCTGCCGATCTGCGCGCTGCGCGCCAGCAACCAGTTGCCCACCTGCCCAAAGTAAGGCTTGATCGAGGTAAGCAAGGCTGCGCCTTGCTGGTCCAGCGATTGCCAACCGTTGACCAGACGCTCGCCAACGAAAGGAATGCCACCCAGCCAGGCCGGTGCATCGGGCAGGCCGTCTACCTGCACGTCACGCACGAACGCCGTAGCGTCGCGAATGTGATCGGCCAGGTTGAACCCCAGCCACACCAACGGCAGTGCCACGATCAGGATCCAGGCCATGGTCAGCAGGCCGGCGGCCAGCGTCTCGCGACCGCCCAGCAGGCGCGTAAGAAAGCGCATCAACGGCCAGCTGGCAAAGGCCAGGATGGCCCCCCACAGCAATGCCGATATGAAGGGTGCCATCACCCACAGGCCGGCCCCCAGCAATGCCACCAGCAGAATCTGGACCAGCAGGCGATCATTGTTAACCATGAGGGTGCTCGTTCAAGGGATCAGTTCAAGGTGCAGGCCGTCTGTAGGCGCACTGCCGACTTCAAGACGGCGATTGCGCACCCCGGCCTTGACCAGCGCCTCGCGCCAGGCCTCAGCCTGGGCGCCACTGAGGCTGACGCGCAAGGTGCTGTCAAGGTTCAGGCTGCGGGCCAGCAGGTTTACCCAGGCGTCTTGCGGTGCAGCAAGGTCAGGGTAGTCGAGCTTGCCGGTGTCACGCATTTCGCGCAGCATCGTAGCGGCGGTTGGCAGCAGCTCGCCCAGCGGGCTGCCTGAGATGAACTCTTCCACATGCAGATAGGCACGACGGTTGCCACGGGTAACGCTGTACAGCGCGACCAGGGTGTCGGCCTCGTCTGCCGAGCGGCGCAGCAGGATGAACGCCTGCTGCTCGTCGCCTCCGTTGAGGCGGGCATTGGCGAACACATCATTGGCCCAAAGGCTGGCCTCACCGCAATCACGCCCCTGACACCAGAACAACGGGTAGCCACCCTCGCGTACAAGTGCTTCGCGGGCACTGGTGAAGGCCTCGCGTGCAGTCCGCTCGACGGGCAATTCGTAGGTCACCGAGCTGACCTGACCGCGGCTCTCGACTTTGTCATCGACCCGCAGGCGGCCACTGATCTTGCGTAGCGGGCCCATCGGGTAGACCCGCTCCTGCTCCGTCGCCGGGCGTTGATCGACCACCTTGGCGTCCTGCGGGACCGGCAGGCTGCCGGCCCACGACACGGGGGTGGCGAGCACCAGGCAGGCAGCCAAGGCAGTGCGAATGGAAACAGGCACGCTCATTGGCGAACCAGGCGGCGCTCAGCGCCGAATTGAAGCTCCAGGATGTCTGGCAGTTGCATGGTTGTCTCCCTGTTCAACCCGCCAAGCCTCGACACTTGTCCGGTGCAAGTCAAGCAAAGCCAAAGAAGCGATTGATACAGTCTGCAACAAGGGCTGCGCCCTGCGCATCGTTCAGGTGCAGGTGATGGCCGCCGGGCAGCGTCACCTGTTCAAAGGGTAGCTGCTCCAGCAACCCGGTGTGGCGCGCCAGCATGCCGTCGGCGGCCACCACCAACAGCGCCGGGCAACTCACCCGCCGCACATAGGCCATGGCCTGGGCCTCGCTCAGGCGCACCGGCGAGGGCAGGGTCAGCCGGCTGTCGCTGCGCCAGCTATAGCCACCGGGCACTGGCATCAGGCCACGCTGGGCCAGCAGCTCGGCCGCTTCACGGCTGACCGCGACCATGCCTTTAATCCGGGCTTGCACCCCTGCTTCCAATGTCGCATACACCGACTTGCGTTTGCCATCCAGCCGCAACTGGGCTTGCAGCGCCATCCCCAAACGCTCGCCTGCATCCTGCTCGGCGCCGGTCGGCGGGATGACGCCGTCGATGAGCGCCAGGTGACTGACCCGATCGGGCAATGCACCGGCCAGTTGCACCGAAATGATCGCGCCCAGCGAATGCCCCAACAGGGCGAAACGCGGCCAACCCAGTTGCTCGGCCACGCGCAGCACGTCATGGGCATAGTCGGCCAGGGCATACCCGGCGCCGAGCGGGCGGTGCTCCGAATAGCCATGGCCAGCCAGGTCCAGGGCGACGAGGCGTAGACCTTTCAGCTGCGGTGCCAGGCGGGCAAAGCTGTTGGCGTTGTCCAGCCAGCCATGCAGGGCAATCACCGGCAGCCCGTCTTCGGGGCCGAACAGGTGTGCAGCCAGTTCGATATGGCCAAGGCTCAGACGAATTTCCTCAACGTGTGCGCTCATGCCTGGCTCCAGCGGTCGAACAGGCCCTTGATCAGGCTGGCAGTGTCGGCCGGGCGCTCCAGCGGGAACATGTGCCCACCCGGTACACTGTGGTATTCACCTTTGGGCATACTGCGCACAGCCAAGGTGTGGTGGCGACGAATGACGTTGCTGCGGTTGCCGCGCACCATGGCCAGCGGCACCTGCAACTGGCGCGCGGGGGCGGGGCTGGTATGCGGGATGCTGCGGTAGATGCTGATTTCAGTAGCAGGGTCGAAGCGCAACTGTAGCCCTTGCCCCACCACCTGCAGGCCATGTTCCACATAAGCGTCGAGGCAATCGGGATCGAAATGGCGGAACAGTGATTTGCCAGCGAAATAGTCCCGGGCGCTGTCGCGGTCATTGAACGTTTCGCGACGCCCCAGGGTGCGCCCGGCCGGTGTGATGCGGTCGATGAAACCAAAGCGCTTGGCTGTGCGCAGCAGCCATTGATCAGCGCGGGTGAGCACCGGAGAGTCGAGCATCACCAGCCCCCGGTAGTACTCGGGGCAGCGCAATGCCGCGTGCAGGTGCAACACGCCACCCAGCGAATGGCCAACGCCCCAGACCGGCTGGTCCTGCTGCGCCAGGTGATGCAACAATTCATCGACCAGGCTTTGCCAGTTTTCGTCCACGGGAAAGCGCGGGTCATGCGCATGCTGGGCCAGGTGCTGCACCTGATAGTCCGGCGCCAGCGCGGCAAACAGCTTGCCGTAGGTGGCCGATGGGAAACCGTTGGCATGGGCGAAGAAGATCTGCTGCGACATGGCGCCTGGTCCGGACCGGAATGATGGCCCATTGTCGGCATCGCGGGGCAGTTCGGCAATGTCCATAAAGGTCATCGGCGAGGGGGATCAGGTCATGCCGAGCGGTCGAAACTGCTCAGCGACCGACGCAGGCAGGCCTGCATGTAGGCCACTTGGCTCTCCAGCGCCTCGCGGGCCAGACGCTGGTCCTGGTAGTCCAGTTGCAGGCGGCGCAAGGCCAGACAACTGGTTTGCAGCAAGTGCGAGACCCGCAGGCAGGCATCCTGCAGCGTACGCAGGTCCTGCTCGCATTGTTGCCTCGCAGCAGGGTCCAGCCCGGGGTTGTCGGTCACCTTGCGCATCAGGTGGTAAAGCTTGGCATCGGCCGATTCACGCAGCAGGCTGTATTGGGCGAAATCCAGCGAAGTACCTTGGTCAACCTGTTCCAGGGTGGGTTGCAGGTCCAGGGAGCGCAACAGTTCCAGCATTTCACCCCTCATTCGCCGTTCCCTGATATTTGCCATGTGGCAACGCTAGCAAGCGGTGGTGAAGCGCGACAACTGACAAAAATGCCAGTTGCCTTATCGATCTTTACCCATGCCAGCATTCAGACGCGAGCGAAACAGTGGCCTGCACAAGCCATGGGAAGTTCAAGCGGGTGAGTGGATGGCCTGCAGCGTCATCAACCCGGCCAGCGGCCACTCACCTTCCAGCTCCGCCAGGCTGGCAGTGCTCATGGCTGCCGGCTGCTGCCTGTGGCCGTGCTCCAGCGCGCCGACCAAGGTACCTACCAGCGGCTGGTGGCTGACCAGCAGCACATGCTCGAGCCCCAGTCGCTCGATTTCGCCGATGACCTGCTGCACATCACCCTCGGGCGTCAGCCAGGGCACGGTGCGCACCGGTTCGGCGAAGCCCAGGGTGTCATGCACCAGCGCGGCGGTCTGCTGGGCGCGTACGTAAGGGCTGGCGACAATCGCCTGCAATGGCTGCCCGATCAGGTAAGCCGCACTGTGCAGCACCTGCTCGCGACCATGGGCAGTCAGCCGGCGCTCGGCATCGGTCTTGGCCCGCGGCTCAGCTTCACCGTGGCGCAGCACCCACAGCTTCACAGCTTGGGTTCCTCGTCACGCACCGGATGCGCGGCCGGTGCCACGGCGTGCGCTGCTTCACCTTCCGGCGCACGCGGGGCCGGCCAGTCTGCGAACGGCCACGGCTTCTGGTCGCTGTGGAAACTGCCGAAGCGGCCGATCTGTGCCAGGTACTGGCTCAGGCTGTCGCCGAAGTTCATCAGGCTGGCGCTGGGCGCGCCATACACCAGTCGGTAGATCAGCTGTACCAGCACCAGGCCACCCAACAGCAACTCGGCCAGTTGCCAGACCACCAGGAACACCAGCATCCACAGCACCCGCAGGATGATCGACTCGCGCTGGGCGCGTTCGGGCGTATCGTTCATGTGTTGCTCCTTGCTCGTGTCAGAGCCGCCAAGGGCTCAGTTGAAACCGCTGATGGAAATGAAATCGACATCGGTCTTGGGCTCGGCGCGCATCAGGTGCTCGATCACCTGGTTCAGCGTGCGCCCTTCGAACAGGATGGCATGCAGGCCAGCCACCAGCGGCATGTACACCTGTACTTGCTGGGCCTTGGTCTTGAGCACCTTGAGCGTGTTGACCCCCTCGGCCACTTCGCCCAGGCGGTTGACCGCCTCTTCCAGGCTTTGGCCCTGCCCCAGTGCGTAGCCAACCTGGTAGTTACGGCTCTTGGGCGAGGAGCAGGTGACGATCAGGTCACCGACACCGGCCAGGCCGAGGAACGTCATGGGGTTGGCGCCCTGGCTGACGGCGAAACGGGTCATCTCGGCCAAGGCCCGGGTAATCAGCATGCTCTTGGTGTTCTCGCCCATCCCCAAGGCCACCGCCATGCCGGCGATGATCGCGTAGACGTTCTTCAGTGCACCGCCCAGTTCGACGCCGAAACGGTCGGCACTGGCGTAGACGCGGAAGGTGCGCCCGTGCAGCACGGCCTGTACCTGCTGGCACAGGTCTTCGTGCTCACTGGCCACCACTGTGGCAGTCAGCGCATGTTCGGCGATTTCGCGCGCCAGGTTGGGCCCTGACAAAACGCCGATGCGCGCCTCGGGGGCGATCTCTTCGAGGATCTGGCTCATCAGCTTGAAGCTTTGCGCTTCGATGCCCTTGGTCAGGCTGACCAGGCCCTTGCCGCGCAGCAGCTCGGCATGCGGTGCCAGCACGCTGCGCAAGGCACTCGATGGCAAGGCAACGAAGATCAGCTCGCTGGCCTGCAGGGTGGCCAGCAAGTCGTTGACCGGCTCAACCCCATCGTGCAGGCGGATACCCTTGAGGTAGCGCGGATTCTCGCGATTCACACGCATGGCCTCGGCCTGCGCCGGGTCGCGCATCCATTGGCGCACCGGCACACCGTTTTCCGCCAGCAGGTTCGCCACGGCGGTGCCGAAGCTGCCGCCGCCCAGAACCGCAACAGGTTGCTGTTCAGTCATATCCAATCCATTAAAGCCAAAAGTTAAGTGGCGACCCCGCCATTATACGGCTCGCCTGCTACAGAACCAGTGTCTGGGCGTTTGCGGTATTTGCCATGGCATTTTCGGAGCCGTCGAGATCGAGCGCCGCCACGCGGTACTTTTCAAGACGTACGCCCGACACCCACTGGCAAAACCCCCACGGTCAGTTACCATGCCTGTTTCAATCCTGAAACAAAGGCCGCTCCGTGTTCCCTGGCACGCCCCCGTACCCGCGCCTGCTGTTATTGACCGCCCTGCTCGGCGGTCAGGCCGTGGCCGACGACCTGTTCATCGACAACACCGACCTGCCACAGGTTCTGACCGCCACACGCCTGAAACAATCCCCCGCCGCTGTCCCGGGCAGCATGACCGTACTCGACAGCGAACTGATTCGCGCCAGCGGTGCCCGTGACATCCCCGAACTGCTGCGCCTGGTACCGGGCATGATGATCGGCTACGGTGCCGGTAATCAACCCACGGTCAACTACCACGGCAGCAACGTCAACGACGCACGGCGCATGCAGGTATTGATCGATGGCCGCTCGGTATACCGCGCAGGCCTGGCCACGGTGGACTGGAGCGACATCCCCTTGGCCATGGAGGATATCGAGCGCATCGAGGTATTCCGCGGCCCGAATACCGTCAGCTATGGCGCCAACGCGCTGATGGCGGTGGTCAACATCCTCACCCGCAAACCCGCCGACAGCCATGGTACGCGGCTGAAAGTGACACGCGGCCAGGACGGTATCAACGACTTCTATGCCAGCCACGGCTTGGGTTGGGACGGTGGCGACATGCGCCTGTCGCTGTCGGGCCAACAGGACGACGGCTTCGATGAGAACCAGTTCGGCCAGGACTACCGCGACAGCCGCCGCCTGACCCGCTTCAACCTCAGCGCCAACCACAACCTGGCGGTCGACCAGACCCTGGAGTGGCAACTGGCGGCCAAGGAAGGCAGCAATCAGCGGCCCTACACCTACCAGCCGGTGTTCCAGCAGTACGAGTCCGGGAACAATGCCGACGTCAACGCCAAGGACTATGCGGGCTCGTTGCGCTGGACCAAGGACTTCAGCGCTGAACACAGCCTTTATATCCAGGGCTCAGCCCAGCATTTTGATCGCCAGCAAGTGTGGCGCGCCTGTGATGCCTTGCAGTCGTTCAGCCCCGAACTGACCCAGCTCTGGCAGATGAACCCCGACTTCGCCGAAAAAGTGGCGCGCGGCATTGCGACTGGCGCCCCCCTTTCCACTGACGACCCTGCCCTGAAAGGGCTTCTGCAGAAAGTGCAGCAACAATGGGATGAGGGTGGAAAGCAGCAGGTCTGCGGCGATGTCGATCAGAGCACCCGTGAAACCCGCTACGACCTGGAAATCCAGGACACCCTGAGCCTGACCGACAGCCTGCGTCTGCTCAGTGGCATGAACTACCGCTATGATCGCGCCGACTCGCAGACCTACTTCAACGGCAGCATCGACGACCAGACATGGCGCCTGTTCGGCCAGCTGGAATGGCGGGCCGACGAGCACTGGATACTGCAAGGTGGGGCCATGTTCGAAGACTCGCGCCTGTCTGGCAGTTCGCTGACCCCGCGCGTGGCGGTCAACTACCTGATCACCCCGCGCCACGGCCTGCGTGCGGTGTACTCCGAAGCGGTGCGCTCGCCCGACATGTTCGAGAACAACGTCAACTGGAGTTACACGGTCAAGAACCTCACCCCCAATTCATTCGGCCTGCAAAACGGTGAGTACTTCGTCAAGACCCGTGGCCCTGGCGACCTTGAACAGGAGCGCATGCGCTCGCGCGAGCTAGGCTACAACGGCTACTTCAGCGACCTCGACCTGAGCCTGGATGTGAAGCTGTTCTATGACGAGATCACCGGCATGATCAGCGAGCCTCTGAGGAACAACCAGTACATCGCCAGCAACGCCAACAAGGCCCGTTTCAGCGGCAGCGAGGCGCAAATGGACTGGCGCCCCACCCTGCGCGACCGCCTGCGCCTGACCTATGCCTACGTCGATGCCTGGGCCAGCAACCCCGACGACCGTCGCCTCAGCGCCCGTAACAGCGGCTCGGCCGGGTGGATGCGCGAATGGGGTGCCGGCTGGTCGAGCGCGCTGTTCTACTACGGCGACGATGCCCTCAACCAGTACCGCTACGAGCGTCTGGACCTGCGCCTGGCCAAGCGTTTTCGGGTGTATGGCAGCAACCTGGAGCTGGCGGCGCTGTGGCAGCAGCGCCTGGACGATGAACCCACCTCGGCCCTGCAGAACCGCTACGACAGCCGTCACCGCCTGAGCGTGAGCGCGGAGCTGGAGTTCTGATGGCCCTGCTGCTGCGCCTGTTGCTGCTCTGCCTGTGGCCGTTGGGGCCTTTGTCCGCCAGCGAAGTCCTGCTGGTTGGGGCTGAGGACCAGCCCGGTGTCCGCAGCTTCATCGCCGCACTGGAAAGCCGCCGGCCGCACGATCATGTGCAGTTTCAAACCACCGCCAACCTGCCGCGCCCAGGCAAGCTCAAAGCCGACCAACGCCTGATCCTGCTCGACAACGCAGCACTGGAATGGCGCCTGGGGGAAACCGCCGGCCCGCCGGCGCTGGTCATGCGGGTCAGCCGGGTACAGGCTGAACAGCGCCTGGGAAAGTCGCGCCCCGCGTTCCTCACACTGCTGTGGAGCGACGCACCGCTGGGACGGCAACTGCGCCTGGCACGTTACCTGTTGCCGCAGGCCAGGCGCATTGGCGTGCTGTACGGCGAGCACAGCAGCTTTCTGCTGGACGAACTGCGCCATGCTGCACGGCCGCTAGGCCTGGAGATCGTGGCCCAGGACTGGTCCGACCCGCGTGACAACAGGCCCCTGCAGCACCTGCTGGGCAACAGCGATGTGCTCCTGGGCCTGGACGACCCTGACTTGTACAACTCCAAGACTGCAAAGAACCTGCTGTTGAGCAGTTATGGCCGGCAGATGGCACTGATCGGCCCAAACGCCGGCTTCGTTCGCGCCGGCGCCCTGGCCAGTACCTACAGCGACCAGGACGACTGGCTGTGGGTGCTCGACCAGTTGCTCGACCAGCCGCCGACGCGCTGGCCGCGAAGCCTGTACCCGGTGCGTTACGGCGTCAGTGGCAACCAGCAGGTGGCCCGTGCCCTGGGTCTTGAACCAATCGATCAGAACGCCGCCGTCAAGGCCCTGGCCGAGGGAGAACCCACCCAATGAGCAAACGCTTGAGCTGGGACATTCATACCCGCACGCAGATCATCAGTCTCGGCCCCGCGCTGCTACTGACCTTGCTCTTGATCAGCTTCTTTACCTTCGTACGCATCCAGGACCTGCGCCAGGAACTCAACCACACCGGGCAACTGATCGCCAACCAGTTGGCACCGGCGTCGGAATATGGGGTGATTTCGGGCAACAACGAAGTGCTTGAAGGGCTGATGCGTGCCACCCTCAGCATCCCGCACGTGCGCTTTCTGGAAGTGCAGGACAGCCGCAACCACATCCTGGTGTACGTCGAGCAGTCCGATGAAAGTGCCAACCGCGCGCAACAGGTCGAGGTGTTCCAGGCGCCCATTCGCCTGCAGCAAATCCGCCTGGACAACGACTTCCTGCAACAGGGCAAAGCCACCACCCCGGCCATCGGTGACGACTACCTGGGCCGCGTGATCGTCGGCATGTCCGATGACGCCTTCAGTCAGCGCCAGCAGGAAATCGTGATCAAGGCCGGGATCCTGGCGTTGTTCGCCCTGCTGTTCACCTTCTTGCTGGCACGCCGCCTGGCCCTGAGCCTGGCCAAGCCGATCAGCGACATGGGCCACGCGGTCAAGGCGATTCAGCAAGGCGAGTACAACACCCCCTTGCCGGTCGTCGACGACAGCGAGCTGGGCCACTTGGCCCGCCACATCAATAACCTGGCCAGCGCCCTGGAGCAGGCCAGCGATGAACAGAAGCAGGCCATCGCCGAACTGATCCAGGCCCGCGAGGAGGCCGAACAGGCCAACCGTGCCAAATCGGATTTCCTGGCGATGATGAGCCATGAGTTGCGCACCCCGATGAATGGCGTGCTGGGCATGCTGCAACTGCTGGAAACCACACCGCTAAGCAGTGAACAGGCCGATTACACGGCAGTGGCCAGCGAGTCCACCGGGCATTTGCTCAAGGTCATCAACGACATCCTCGATTTCTCGCGCATCGAACGCGCCGCGCTGCAGCTGGAGCACATCGACTTCAACCTGGGCGAGCTGATCACCAACAGTGTCCAGTCGTTCCAGCACAGCGCCCAGCAACGCGGCCTGGGCCTGCACCTGCAACTGCCGGCCGGCATCGAGCAACTGCAGGTGAACGGCGACCCCACGCGCATCCGCCAGATCCTGCTGAACCTGATAGGCAACGCCCTGAAGTTCACCGAACGCGGCCAGGTGCAAGTCGACGCACGCTGGCAGGTACTCGACCGGCAGTTGATCTGGCTGACCTGCAGCGTGCGCGACACCGGCATCGGCATCGACAGCGACCGCCTGGAAATGATGTTCGTCGCCTTCCAGCAGGCCGACAGCTCGATTTCCCGTCGTTATGGCGGCACCGGGCTGGGGCTGTCGATCGCTCGTACCCTGGCCGAGCGCATGGGCGGCAAGCTACGCGGTGAAAGCCGTGAGGGCCTGGGTTCGACCTTCACCCTGGAGATGCCGTTGGCCCTTGCCAACCCTGCCCCCGTCCCGTTGACGCCGCCAACGACTGTACGAACGACGGTGCCGGACAATGATCAGGTACTGCTGGTGGAGGACAATCCGGTCAACCGGAGCGTCGTGGAAGCCATGCTGCGCAGCCTGGGGCTGGCAGTATGCACGGCAGAAGATGGCCTTGAAGCCGTCGAGCTGGTCGGCCGGCAGCGCTTTGCTGCCGTGCTGATGGATTGCCGCCTACCTCACCTGGACGGCTATGAAGCCACCCGACGCATCCGCCAGTTGCCCAACGGCGCCGGGCTACCGATCATCGCCCTGACCGCCAACGCGTTGCAGGGCGACCGTGAACGTTGCATGGCCGCCGGTATGGACGATTACCTGAGCAAACCCTTGCGCCGCACCGAATTGCAGCAGGTGCTGCAGCGCTGGTTACCCGGTCAGACAACCGCGACTGGCGATAAATGCTAAAGTGCGGCAGTCTTAAACACTGGACAGGACCTTCATCGGACCTGAAAATAGACGTTTCAGTGCACACCTGTACTTCTTTCACCAGGTGCGCTGTGACTTTCACCACAACGCAATAGTCTACCTGTAGGCTGCCGTCTCGAAGCGCTTGGTTTTCGGGCCGGCCGGGAAGATTCATCCCCTGCCGCAGGGGGTTATTGAGGAGCTCGCATGACCAAACAACACGCCTTTACTCGGGAAGACCTGCTGCGCTGCAGTCGCGGTGAGCTGTTCGGCCCAGGTAATGCGCAACTGCCCGCGCCGAACATGCTGATGGTCGATCGCATCACCCATATCAGCGAAGAAGGCGGCAAGTACGGCAAAGGTGAATTGGTCGCCGAGCTGGATATCAACCCGGACCTGTGGTTCTTCGCCTGCCATTTCGAAGGCGATCCGGTAATGCCGGGCTGCCTGGGCCTCGACGCCATGTGGCAGCTGGTTGGCTTCTTCCTCGGCTGGCAGGGCCTGCCGGGCCGTGGCCGCGCCCTGGGTTCGGGCGAGGTGAAATTCTTTGGCCAGGTACTGCCTGAAGCCAAGAAAGTCACGTACAACATTCACATCAAGCGCGTCCTGAAGGGCAAGCTGAACATGGCCATCGCCGATGGCTCGGTCAGCGTCGACGGCCGCGAGATCTACACTGCCGAAGGCCTGCGGGTCGGCGTGTTCACCTCCACTGACAATTTCTAAGGGTTATTCGCATGCGCCGCGTCGTTATCACTGGTCTGGGCATCGTATCGTGCCTGGGCAATGACAAAGCTACCGTCACCGAAAACCTGCGCAACAGCCGTCCGGGTATCCGTTTCAACCCGGAATACAAGGAAATGGGGCTGCGTAGCCAGGTTTCCGGGTCCATCGACCTCAACCTCGAAGAACTGATCGACCGCAAGGTTTACCGCTTCGTCGGCCATGCGGCTGCCTACGCCTACCTGGCCATGCAGGACGCGATCAAGGACGCTGGCCTGACCGAAGAGCAGGTTTCCAACCCGCGTACCGGCCTGGTGGCGGGTTCCGGCGGCGCCTCGACCCTGAACCAGATGGAAGCGCTGGACACCCTGCGTGAGAAAGGCGTCAAGCGCGTCGGCCCATACCGCGTTACCCGCACCATGGGCAGCACCGTTTCGGCATGCCTGGCCACCCCGTTCAAGATCAAGGGCATCAACTACTCGATCTCGTCGGCCTGCGCCACCTCGGCTCACTGCATCGGTACCGCACTGGAGCAGATCCAGTGGGGCAAGCAGGACATCGTCTTCGCCGGTGGCGGTGAAGAAGAGCACTGGAGCCAGTCGTTCCTGTTCGATGCCATGGGCGCCCTGTCGACCAAGCGCAACGAAACCCCGGAACTGGCCTCGCGCGCCTACGACGCTGACCGTGATGGTTTCGTCATCGCTGGCGGTGGCGGCATGGTCGTGGTCGAGGAACTGGAACACGCCCTGGCCCGCGGCGCCAAGATCTACGCCGAAATCGTTGGCTACGGTGCCACTTCCGACGGCTACGACATGGTTGCACCGAGCGGCGAAGGCGCCATCCGCTGCATGCAGCAGGCGCTCTCCACTGTCGACACCCCGATCGACTACCTGAATACCCACGGTACCTCGACTCCGGTCGGTGACGTGGCCGAGATCAAGGGCGTGCGTGCCGTGTTCGGCGACAAGGCTCCGAAGATCAGCTCCACCAAGAGCCTGTCGGGTCACTCGCTGGGCGCTGCCGGCGTGCACGAGGCGATCTACTGCCTGCTGATGATGGAAAACAACTTCATCGCCGGCTCTGCCAACATCGACGAGCTGGACGCGGAAGTCGCCGACTTGCCAATCCTGCGTAAAACCGAAGAAAACGCCAAGATCGACACGGTCATGAGCAACAGCTTCGGCTTCGGCGGCACCAACGCCACCCTGGTGCTCAAGCGCTGGGAAGGCAAGTAAGACGCTGCTGCTGTAAATGAAAACGCCCCGACTGGTTCGGGGCGTTTTTGTTTGGGTTGCCTGTGCTGGCCTCTTCGCGGGTAAACCCGCTCCTACACAGGTCATTTGCAGTGCTTGTGGCCATTGCAGGCTAATGGCGCGCCTTGGGCAACACCGCCAGAAAGTTCTCCCGGGCCACCTTGTGCGCCACCGACTCCGGCAAGGCATCCAGAAACGGCTTGAACCCGTGCATCTGCTCCCCCAGGCTGCCAAACCGCCCCACCACATCCGACCCCAGCATGAACCGCTCCGGGTACTTCTCGACCAGCGCCAGCCATTCCTTGCGCGGCGCGCCCTGCTCATCCAGCAAATACGGCTGCAGCACACTCCACGACAAATCGACATACAGGTTCGGGTAGTCCTCCAGCAATCGCGTCAGCACCGGCAGTAGAAAGTCCATCTGCGTCTGGTGGCGATGTATCTCCATGCTGCTGCCCGCATGCGCCCAGATGAATCGCGTATGCGGGTGATTGCGCAGCGGCTCTTCGATCTCCGCCAGGTACAGCGGGTTGCGCTCGCGCTTGGAGGTGATGTTGGAATGCAGCAGAACGGGCAGGTCGCGCTCGGCCGCCAGGTGGTAGATACGCGTCATGGCCTCATTATTGGCACGTGGCGTGTCGCCACTGGTCAGCGCTGTCAGGTCATCATGTCGGGTGAACACCTCGCCGATGCCCTGCCAAAGGCCCGGGTACAAATCGAGCATGCGCTCGATATGGCTGACCGCATTCTTGTCCACCGGGTTGAAACCGCTGAGGAACGGGTGGAAGCGCTTGCGCTGCTCACTTGGCAATTGCTGCAGCGCCGCCGCCACGTAAGTATCAGTGGCGCTGTACCAGTAGGCATCAGCGTCATCACCGGCGTAGTAGCGCGGGCGCTTGGGTTCGTCTTCGTGCCATTTCTTGGCCACCGGTATGCCTGAAATCATCGACTGCTCAACCCCTGCGGCATCCATGGCCTTGATCAGCGCCGGCATGCCTTCACTTTCCTGGAAGAAGTCCACGTAGTGCAGGTGGGCATCACTGTAGCGGTACTCGCGCGCCTGGGCCCCCTGGCACAGCCAGCCGAACAACAGCACACAAGCCAGCGCTCTGGCGGTCATGGTCATCCTCCTCTTGCAAGTACGAACCCAGTAGACCAGGCGGCCGCCAAGACGGTTCAGCCACGGCGGGCAAACCGCTATGCTTGAGGCACTTCCACCGTGCCTGGAGCCTTCCCCATGAGCAGCCCACTGGTCATCCACCCCCGAGCCGAGACGGTCGAGGGCCAGCCGATCCTGCGCCCGCTGCCGTCAGCCCAGTGCCGCAGCGTCGGCCCGTTCGTGTTCTTCGACCACATGCTCGAAACAGACTATGCCCCGGGGCATGGCATGGATATCCGCCAGCATCCGCATATCGGCTTGTCGACCCTGACCTACCTGTTCGAAGGCGCAATCCTGCACAAGGACAGCCTCGGCTCGGCGCAGCGGGTGCTGCCCGGTGATGTCAGCTGGATGACTGCGGGCAGCGGCGTCGCCCATGTCGAGCGCACCCCGGAAGATGCCCTGGCCCATGGCTCGCGCCTGCATGGGCTGCAGGTATGGCTGGCATCGCCACGCGAGTTTGAGCAAGGCCCGGCAAGCTACAGCCATCACCCCGCCGCGAGCTTGCCCGTCAGTGACAGCCTGGGTGTGCGTATCTGCATGATTGCTGGCAGCGGGTTCTGCCTGGTGTCGCCGGTGCCGGTGCTGTCCCCTACCCTTTATGCGCATGTACGGATGCAACCGGCAACCACCTTGCTGGTACCGAATGAGCATGTGCAGCGGGCGCTGTACCTGCTCGATGGTGAGCTGACGATGAACGATGAAGACGTGGAACCGTGCAGCCTGGTGGTACTGCCCGAGGGGGAAGAGGTGACGTTGTATGCGGAGGGTGAATGCCAATTGGTACTGATTGGCGGCGCACCGCTGGATGGGCCGCGTCGGATGAACTGGAATTTCGTGGCCAGCGACCCGGAGCTGATCGAGCGGGCTCGGGCCAGGTGGGCTGCGGGGGATTGGCCGGTGGTGCCGGGGGAACATTCGAGGATCGAGTTACCTCGGTGATCGGGGGTGGACACAGGTCGACGGTTGGGCGCAGCCCGTCGTGTAGGAGCGGGTTTACCCGCGAAGAGGCCGGACCTGCCGGCCAATTTCCACCCGCCGTTCACCGTTGACGCCGCTACCGTATTCGCGGGTAAACCCGCTCCTACGCCTGATCGGGGGTGAACGCACATTGGTGATTGGGCGCAGGCCGTCGCGTAGGAGCGGGTTCACCCGCGAAGGGCTGCAAAGCAGCCCCCTGCAATCTCAACGCTGGAACACTTCACTCAGCAGATTATGCATCGAACGGAACGCTCGCTCGGAAGTGCGTCGGTCATACTGCATCTTGCCCGGCATATTGGCATTCGGGTCGGTAAACGAGTGCACCGCGCCGCCATAACTGAGCAACTGCCAGTCCACCTTGGCTGCGTTCATCTCGTCTTCGAATGCCGGCAGCTGCTCTTTAGGCACCAATGGATCAGAGGCACCATGCAACACCAGCACCGAGCCCTTGATGCGCTTGGCATCTTCAGGATTCGGCGTGTCCAGGGTGCCGTGGAACGATACGGCCGCACGCAGGTCAGCGCCGCTACGGGCCAGTTCCAAGGCACAGCAGCCACCGAAGCAGAAGCCGAAGGTGGCCACCTTGCCAGGCTCCAGCAACGCCTTCGACTGCCCCAGCAATTGCGCCAAGGCCTCCTGCATGCGCTTGCGCAGTTCGCCACGGTCATTCTTCAGCGGCATCATCGCCACGCCTGCCTCATCGGCATTGGACGGGCGCACCGATTGCCCGTACAGGTCGGCGATCAGCACCACATAGCCCTTCTCGGCCACTTCCTTGGCAATGCGCTCAGCACCTTCACCAATGCCCATCCAGTTCGGCGCCATCACCAGCCCTGGGCGGCCCAGCGCACCCGGCTCATAGACCAAACGGCTTTCGTAGGTCTTGCCAGACAGGTGATAAACCAGCGATTCGACGATTACTTTGCTCATCAAGCACTCCTTTGGCACTCGTCATAAAAAAGCCCGCCGAAGCGGGCTTTGCTGTGCATCAACTCAAGCAGACAGCTCGACCAGTAGCTTGTTCAGGCGACGAACGTAAGCCGCCGGGTCCTTCAGGCTGTCACCAGCCGCCAGGGCCGCCTGATCGAACAGGATGTGCGACAGCTCGGCGAAACGGTCTTCGCTCTGCTCGTGATCCAGCTTCTCGATCAGCGGGTGGCTCGGGTTGAACTCGAAGATCGGCTTGGACTCCGGCACTTTCTGCCCGCTGGCTTCCAGGATCTGGCGCATCTGCAGGCCCAGGTCCTGCTCGCCAATGGCCAGGATCGCCGGCGAGTCGGTCAGGCGGTGCGAGACGCGCACTTCGGCCACGCTGTCACCCAGCGCACCTTTCAGTCGCTCGACCAGACCTTCCTTGTCCTTGGCGACTTCTTCCTGAGCTTTCTTGTCTTCTTCCGAATCCAGCTTGCCCAGGTCCAGGTCGCCACGGGCAATATCGACAAAGGCCTTGCCGTCGAATTCGTTGAGGTAGCTCATCAGCCACTCGTCGATGCGATCAGTGAGCAGCAGCACTTCGATGCCTTTCTTGCGGAAGACTTCCAGGTGCGGGCTGTTCTTGACCTGCGCGTACGACTCGCCGGTGAGGTAATAGATCTTGTCCTGACCTTCCTTGGCGCGGGCCAGGTAGTCGGCCAGGGCGACGCTCTGCTCGCCGCTGTCGTCCTGGGTGGACGCAAAGCGCAGCAGACCGGCGATTTTCTCCTTGTTGGCGAAGTCTTCGGCCGGGCCTTCTTTCAGCACCTGACCGAAGTTTTTCCAGAAGCCCTTGTATTTCTCGGGTTCGTTCTTCGCCAGCTTCTCCAGCATGTCCAGCACGCGCTTGGTCAGCGCGGTCTTCATCGAATCGATGATCGGGTCTTTCTGCAGGATTTCACGCGACACGTTCAGCGACAGGTCGTTGGAATCGACCACACCCTTGATGAAGCGCAGGTACAGCGGCAGGAACGACTCGGCCTGGTCCATGATGAACACACGCTGCACGTACAGCTTCAGGCCGCGTGGCGCTTCGCGCTGGTACAGGTCGAACGGCGCACGGGCCGGCACGTACAGCAGCGAGTTGTATTCGAGCTTGCCTTCGACCTTGTTGTGGCTCCAGGCCAGCGGGTTTTCGAAGTCATGGCCGATGTGCTTGTAGAACTCCTGGTACTCCTCGTCCTTCACCTCGGTGCGCGAACGGGTCCACAGGGCGCTGGCGCGGTTGACGGTTTCCCACTCTTCGGCCGGCTGCTCTTCACCTTCGGCGGCGGCCTGCTCTTTCGGCAGTTGAATCGGCAGGGCGATGTGGTCGGAGTACTTCTTGACCACGTTGCGCAGGCGCCAGCCATCGGCGAACTCCTGCTCGTCCTTCTTCAGGTGCAGGACGATACGGGTACCGCGCTGTGGTTTGTCGATGGTGGCGACTTCGAACTCGCCCTCGCCTTTCGACGACCAGTGCACACCTTCGGCCGCTGGCTGGCCCGCACGGCGGCTGTACACGTCGACCTTGTCGGCAACGATGAACGCGGAGTAGAAGCCCACGCCGAACTGACCGATCAGGTGCGAGTCCTTCTTCTGGTCACCGGTGAGGTTTTTCATGAAGTCGGCAGTGCCGGACTTGGCGATGGTGCCCAGGTGGGCAATGACGTCTTCGCGGCTCATGCCGATGCCGTTGTCCTCGAGGGTCACGGTACCGGCGTCCTTGTCGAAGCTCAGGCGAATCTTCAGGTCAGCATCGCCCTCGAACAGCTCTGGCTTGGCCAGGGCTTCGAAACGCAGCTTGTCGGCGGCGTCGGAAGCGTTGGAAATCAGCTCCCGCAGGAAGATTTCCTTGTTCGAGTACAGCGAGTGAATCATGAGGTGCAGCAGTTGCTTCACCTCGGTCTGGAAGCCCAGCGTTTCCTTTTGTGTTTCCACAGTCATGGTCTTCGAAACTCCGATCTGATGGCGTTGGCGCCTGGCGGCCGGTTCGGCCAGCGTTAACGGCGGATGTCATGCAGATGGGGGCTGCCCGGATGATTTCAAGGGCTTTTCCGGTTCGATCTTGAAATGCGCACGGGCCGTAGCAATCGGCGACTGCCTGTCGCCCTGCCAGGCGGTGATGGCCACGTTGGTCACCCGCCGGCCCTGGCGCCACAGCTGGCACTGGGCGTAGGTATCGCGAAAATGGCCGGCGCGCAGGTAGTCGATGGAAAAGTCGATGATCTTCGGAATGCTTGCGCTCTCGCTGTAGATCAGCAGGTACAGCGCTGCCGACAGCTCCATGAAGCCGGCGATCACGCCGCCATGAATAGCCGGTAGCAGTGGGTTGCCGATATTGTCCGGGCTGGCCGGCAGGCGGAACAACACGTCATCGCCCTGACGCTCGCATTCGATGCCGATCAGCCCGGCATAGGGAATCAGTGCCAGCAACGGTCGATAGTCGCCCACCGCATGGGCGGCGTTGAGCTGTTGGCGTACCGCGTGCGGAATCATGCCTTGCCCTCCTTCAGACTGTCGCCGAAACGGATGCCGCCCTTGATGTCCTGGCCCAGGCGCATGAACGTGCCCACCACCTGGCAGATGGGCTGGTCGGGGTCGTCCTGGTAGGCGGTGCCACGGGTGAAGATCACGTCGCGGGTAACACGGTAGCACTGGGCGTGGCCGTAGATGTCCTTGCCGGCCTCAGCCGGGTGCATGTAGTCGATGCGCAGGTCCAACGTCGGGCACACTTCGAAGCGCGGCAGCACACACAATGTGGCCATGCCACAGGTAGTGTCCATCAGCGTGGTCAGCGCACCGCCGTGCACGGCACCGGTTTGCGGGTTGCCGACAATCGCCGGCGACCACGGCAGGACCAGGGTCATGCCATCGCCATCAGCCTGCGCCACGCGCATCTGCAACAACTGACAATGTTTTAACGCCGAGAGAAAGCGCTCGGCCATTGCCATCAAGGTTGAATCGCTCATCGGCTGTTCCCATCGGCCGCAGGGCAGCGGCATAAATTCGTTAAAAAGTCCATGTAGAACGGGACGTTATATATCTGTAATCTTCGTTGAACTTATTCCGCGTAGTTGTACTCGAAGGAACAAGTCACTTATTCCACCAAGGAGAAACACCCCCATGCGTAAACCTTTTGCTTTTGCTCTGATGCTGGCCGCTGCCATGGGCCTGGCTGCTTGCGATAAAGCGAGCGAAGACAAAGCCCAGGACGCACAGCAACACGCCGAGCAAGCCCAGGAAAAAATGGGTGAAGCTCAGGATAAGATGAACGAAGCCGCCGAGGAAAACGCCGAAGCTGCCAAAGATCAGGCCGAAGCCGAGCAGAAGGCTGCCGAAGAAGCCGCTCCGGCTACTCCGGCTCCTACTACACCGGCAGAACCTGCCAAGCAGTAATTGGCTAAAACAAAAAAACCCGACGATGTCGGGTTTTTTTGTGCCTGCGAACTTTCGATTAATCGTTTCAGTTGGAAACAACCGAGCTTTCCTTGGCCGGCTCCGACAGTACACTTTCGGTCGGTGTGAACACCATCACATCGAGTACATCCGAATGGAACTCTCGACGGTACAGAATCAGCACTACTCCCACACTCATCGCCATGAACAACCATGGGCTGATAAACCAGCTCAACATGGCCATGCCGAAGTAATACGAACGCAGCCCCAGGTTGAACTGGTTAGCCGCCAACGACAATACCCGCGCCGCGCGGGAGGCGAATGCCTTGCGCTCCAGCTCATTGACCAGCCGTTCGCCGATCATCGGCGCCGAGCCCACCAGCACGGCGGCAAAGTTGTATTGGCGCATGCACCAGCTGAACGTGAAGAAGGCATAGACAAATACCATGGCCAGGCACAGCAGCTTGATCTCCGACATGCCCTGGGATGTTTGCTGAACCAGCGGCAGGTCGGCCAGCAACGACAGTGCCCGGTCGGAGGCACCGAGCACGGTGAGGATGCCAGCCAGAATGATCAGGGTGCTGGAGGCGAAGAACGAAGCGTTGCGCTCCAGGTTACCGATCACGCTGGCATCGGCGATGCGGTTGTCGCGCAGCAGCATGCGGCGCATCCAGTCTTCGCGGTACAAGTGCAGCACGCTGGCCAGGCACGCGGTGTCGCGCCCCTTCCAGATCGCATAGCGGGTATAGCCACCCCAGCACAGGGCGAACCAGGCGATGGCCAGCAGGTTGTTGAGGTTGCTTTGGATGAAGTTCATGCAGGGTTACCGAAAGGGCCATGTGCCTAAAGGATAGGGACCGGATTTCGACGCTGGCAAGCGGCAAAAGGCACACCTGCACACTGAAAAATGCATTACCTGTTGCGAAGAGGCCGAAACCGGCAAACAGCAAAAAGCCCCGCATCCTTTCGGATACGGGGCTCTCTTGTTTTCACCCTTGGCGGGCACCCTTCGGCTTGTGGCCGGTGCCGCCCTCAGGCTTCAACTTGTTCAGTCAGGCCAGCGCCTCGCGCGGCTTGCCGAGCATGCGGTCGCAGGCCACGGCACCCACCAGGGTCACCACCGAAGGTACCAGCCAGGCCATGCCGGCATCACTCAATGGCAGGTGCGCCATGAAGTCTGGCAACACGTGGGCAAGGCTGCTGCCCTTGATCGCATCGACCATGCCGAACAGCAGCGAGACCAGCATCACGGGCGCCAGGATGCGCGTTGGCGAGTTCCACAGGTCTTTCACGAAGCTCAGGCCAACCACCACGATGCACGGCGGATAGATGGCGGTGAGCACCGGGATCGAGAACATGATCAGCTTGGTCAGGCCAAGGTTGGAAATCAGCAGCGAGAAGCCGGCAAGGATCACCACCAGCGCGCGGTACGACAGCGGCAGGATCTGGCTGAAGTACTCGGCGCAGGCACAGGTCAGGCCAACCGCGGTCACCAGGCAGGCCAGCGCGATCAGCACGGCGAGGAAGCCGCTGCCCAGGGAGCCGAAGGTGTGCTGTACGTAGGCATGCAGCACCGCCGCACCGTTGGTGGCGTCAGCCGCGATGTCGTGGCTGGTGGCACCCAGGCGGAACAGGCTGATGTAGACCAGGGCCAGCCCGACACCGGCGATCAGGCCGGCGATGATGGCGTAGCGGGTAATCAGCCTCGGCGACTCGACACCGCGCGAGCGAATGGCATTGACAATGACGATACCGAACACCAGGGCACCCAGGGTATCCATGGTCAGGTAGCCATCGGAGAAGCCCTTGGAGAACGCAGCGGCGGCATAGGCAGGCTGTGCGTCACCAATGCTACCGGCGGGCAGCGCGAAGGCAGCGATGCCCAGTACTGCCAGGGCAATGATCTTCAACGGTGCCAGGAAGCGGCCCACGGTGTCGAGCAACTTGCCAGGGTACATGGACACGGCCAGCACGACGATGAAGTACACCAGGCTGTAGATGAACAGCGCCAGCGGGCTTTCACCGGTCAGCGGTGCAACGCCCACTTCGAACGACACGGTGGCCGTACGCGGGGTGGCGAACAATGGGCCGACCGACAGGTAGCACACGGCTGCCAGCAGGCCGCCGAAGAACTTGCCGATCGGGCTGCTCAGTGCATCCATGCCGCCACCGACCTTGGCCAGAGCGACCACCGTGATGACCGGCAGGCCCACGGCAGTGACCAGGAAGCCCAAGGCCGCCATCCATACGTGCGGGCCAGACTGCAGGCCGACGATAGGCGGGAAGATGATATTGCCTGCACCCACGAAAAGCGCAAACGTCATAAAGCCAAGCGCCAGGATATCCTGGCCTTTGAGAACTTTCATTTAAGGTAGTACCACACTGCTGAAATCGGGATTCGAGAGGGGATTTCCCTTTGGGTAAGGGGAAATGCTGCCCGGCTTGATAGGCCAGACCCGTTTAGCGTGTCGTTCCCTTTTGGGGTACGGGCACAGAGTGAACGCGTAATGTAACTGGTTTGTCAGTCAAACGCACTGGCACAGTGCTGCTTGTCCGATGTGCGTACATGTTTGTCGTCTGTGTGACCGAGGACGGCAGGTATTATCCTCGGATTGAAACATTCGTCTGCGTGAAAATTCCTATCAAACCTATCGAAGAATCTCTATTGCCAGCACCGGCCTCTTCGCGGGTAAACCCGCTCCTGCGAACCCCACATACGACAAAGGCCACCCGAAGGTGGCCTCTGTGCGCGTGGGGGGTGTAGCAGTATTACTTCTTGGCTTCCCAGCCAGTCAGCTCGGCCAGGGCCTTGCCGATGTCAGCCAGGGAACGCACGGTTTTCACACCCGCGTCCTGCAGGGCGGCGAACTTCTCGTCCGCAGTGCCCTTGCCGCCGGAGATGATGGCGCCAGCGTGGCCCATGCGCTTGCCCGCAGGTGCAGTAACACCGGCGATGTAGGAAACGACAGGCTTGGTGACGTGGGCCTTGATGTAGGCCGCAGCTTCTTCTTCAGCCGAACCGCCGATCTCACCGATCATGACGATCGCTTCAGTCTTCGGGTCTTCCTGGAACAGCTTCAGGATGTCGATGAAGTTGGAGCCCGGGATCGGGTCACCGCCGATGCCGACGCAGGTCGACTGGCCGAAGCCGGCGTCGGTGGTCTGCTTCACAGCTTCGTAGGTCAGGGTGCCGGAACGCGAAACGATACCGACCTTGCCTGGCAAGTGGATGTGGCCTGGCATGATGCCGATCTTGCACTCGCCCGGGGTGATGACACCTGGGCAGTTAGGGCCGATCAGGGTCACGCCCAGCTCGTCGCACTTGACCTTGGCATCCAGCATGTCCAGGGTAGGAATGCCTTCGGTGATGCAGACGATCAGCTTGATGCCGCCAAAGGCAGCTTCCAGGATCGAGTCTTTGCAGAACGGAGCCGGTACGTAGATGACCGAAGCGTCAGCGCCGGTCGCTTCCACGGCTTCCTTGACGGTGTTGAACACCGGCAGGCCCAGGTGGGTGGTGCCACCCTTGCCTGGGGTTACGCCGCCGACCATCTTGGTGCCGTAGGCAATGGCCTGTTCGGAGTGGAAAGTACCCTGCGAGCCGGTGAAGCCCTGGCAGATGACTTTGGTATCTTTATTGATCAGGACGCTCATTACTTGCCCTCCGCAGCTTTGACAACTTGTTGAGCAGCGTCGGTCAGGCTGGTTGCCGCAATGATGTTCAAACCGCTTTCTGCCAGTACTTTAGCGCCCAGTTCGGCGTTGTTGCCTTCGAGGCGAACGACGACCGGAACTTTAACGCCGACTTCTTTCACTGCACCGATGATGCCTTCGGCAATCATGTCGCAGCGAACGATGCCGCCGAAGATGTTGACCAGAACGGCCGCGACATTGCTGTCGGACAGAATGATCTTGAACGCTTCGGTAACGCGCTCTTTGGTAGCACCACCGCCAACGTCGAGGAAGTTGGCCGGCTTGCCGCCGTGCAGGTTGACGATGTCCATGGTACCCATGGCCAGGCCGGCACCGTTGACCATGCAGCCGATGTTGCCTTCAAGGGCAACGTAGTTCAGTTCGAACTTGGCAGCGTGGGCTTCACGGGCGTCGTCCTGCGACGGGTCGTGGAAGGTTTTCAGCTTCGGCTGACGGTACATGGCGTTGGCGTCGATGTTGATCTTGGCATCGAGGCAGTGCAGGTCGCCATCGGCCTTGATCACCAGCGGGTTCACTTCCAGCAGCGCCAGGTCATGATCCTTGAACAGCTTGGCCAGACCAACGAAGATCTTGGCGAACTGTTGAACTTGCTTGCCTTCAAGGCCCAGCTGGAAAGCCAGCTCGCGACCCTGGAACGGCTGAGCGCCAACCAGTGGGTCGATGGTGGCCTTGAGGATTTTCTCAGGCGTTTCGTGAGCGACTTTCTCGATGTCCACGCCACCTTCGGTGGAAGCCATGAACACGATACGGCGGCTCGAACGATCGACTACAGCGCCCAGGTACAGCTCTTTGGCGATGTCAGTGCAGGATTCGACCAGAATCTTGGAGACGGGTTGACCGTTGGCATCGGTCTGGTAGGTAACCAGATTCTTGCCCAACCACTGTGCAGCGAACGCCTTGGCGTCTTCCTTGCTGCGAACCAGCTTTACGCCGCCCGCTTTACCGCGACCACCCGCGTGAACCTGGGCTTTTACAACCCACTCGTTCCCGCCGATCTTGTCGCAGGCTTCTGCAGCTTGCTCAGGGGTGTCGACTGCGAAACCCTTGGAAACTGGCAGGCCGTACTCAGCGAACAGCTGCTTACCCTGATACTCGTGAAGATTCATGCTTTTTACCGTCTTCGTTAGGTACTGCGCTTCGGCGCTGCGCCATCAGTGGCGCCGCACCACCTGTGACCGTTGACCCCGGGTTTCCCGTGTGATCCGGTCCGGCGGACTTTCCGCGGTGAGTCATGCACGCAAGACTCACGACGGGCAGCCCGCCGTGGTTTCTTATAATTAACGCTTCTTACGGTTGGCCACGTGAATGGCGCCGCCATTCACCGCCAGCGCTGCTTCATGCAACGCTTCGGACAGGGTTGGATGGCTGAAGACCATCATGCCCAGATCCTCGGCACTGGTGCCGAATTCCATTGCGATTGCGCCCTGCTGCACCAGTTCGGCAGCCGATGGGCCAATCACGTGAACACCCAGAACGCGGTCGGTCTTGGCATCGGCGATGACCTTGACGAAACCACCGGTGTCGTTGGCAGCCATCGCACGGCCGCTGGCCGCGAACGGGAAGGTGCCCACGTTAACCTCAACGCCCTCGGCCTTCAAGGCCTGTTCGGTCTTGCCGACCCACGCGATTTCCGGGTGGGTGTAGATGACCGACGGGATCAGGTCGTAGTTCATCTGGGCCTTGTGGCCCTTGATGCGCTCGACGACCATGATGCCCTCTTCCGAAGCCTTGTGGGCCAGCATCATACCGCGTACCACGTCACCGATGGCGTACACGCCCGGAACGCTGGTGGCGCAGTAATCGTCGACGAAGATGTAGCCACGCTCGTCGATGGTCACGCCGCTGTCGGAAGCCAGCAGATCGGTGGTCACCGGGCGACGACCGACTGCAACAATCAGCTTGTCGAAGGTGATCTTCTGCTCGCCTTCGGCGTTGGTGTAGGTCACTTCGACTTCATTGCCGTTGACTTTCGAGCCGGTGACGCGAGCGCCCAGCTTGATGTCCAGGCCTTGCTTGGTCAGGGTCTTCTGGGCTTCTTTCGACACGGCGGTGTCGGCAGCCATCAGGAAGGTGTCCAGGGCTTCCAGGACGGTCACTTCAGCACCCAGGCGAGCCCATACCGAGCCCAGCTCCAGGCCGATCACGCCTGCACCGATAACGCCCAGGCGCTTCGGTACGGCCTGGAATTCCAGGGCGCCGGTGGAGTCGACGATGACATTCTGGTCGACCGGGGCCGGCGGAATGTCGATCGGGCGCGAGCCGGAAGCCAGGATCACGTTCTCGGCTTCGATGACTTCGGTGGTGCCGTCAGCCTTGGTGACTTCGACCTTCTTGCCGGCCAGCAGCTTGCCGTGGCCCTGGATCGAAGTGACGCCGTTGGCCTTGAACAGGGTGGCAACGCCACCGGTCAGGTTCTTGACGATGCCGGCCTTGCGGCCAACCATCGCGGCGACGTCCATCTTCACTTCGCCAGTGGAGATACCGTGGACGTTGAAGCTCTCTTTGGCTTCCTTGTACTTCCAGGAGCTGTCCAGCAGCGCCTTGGAAGGAATGCAACCTACGTTCAGGCAGGTGCCGCCCAGGGCCAGTTTGCCCTCGGCGTCGGTGTACTTCTCGATACAGGCAGTCTTCAGACCAAGTTGGGCAGCCTTGATGGCAGCCACATAGCCGCCTGGGCCTGCACCGATTACCACTACGTCGAATTTCTGGGTCATAAAAGATTCCTTATCAGCTACAAGCTACAAGCCGCGAACCGCGCGGCCTGGCTTCTTGCGAAGCCAGGCCCGGCACGGTACGCAGCCAGAGGGTTAGATGTCCAGCAGCAGGCGGGACGGATCTTCCAGCAGGTTCTTGATAGTGACCAGGAAGGTTACCGCTTCCTTGCCGTCGATCAGGCGGTGATCGTACGACAGCGCCAGGTACATCATCGGGCGAATCACGACCTGGCCATTGATGGCCATCGGGCGCTGGATGATGTTGTGCATGCCGAGAATGGCGGCCTGCGGCGGGTTGACGATCGGGGTCGACATCATCGAACCGAAGGTGCCACCGTTGGTGATGGTGAAGGTGCCACCGGTCATCTCTTCGATGGACAGTTTGCCGTCACGGGCCTTCTTGCCGAAGGTAGCGATGCCGTTCTCGATTTCAGCCAGGCTCATCGACTCGGCGTTACGCAGCACCGGCACCACCAGGCCACGGTCGCTGGACACGGCAACACCGACGTCGGCGAAGCCGTGGTAGACGATGTCGTTGCCGTCGATCGAGGCGTTGACAGCCGGGAAGCGTTTCAGCGCTTCGGTAGCAGCCTTGACGAAGAACGACATGAAGCCCAGGCGCACGCCATTGTGGGTCTTCTCGAACAGGTCCTTGTACTTCGAACGCAGGGCCATGACTTCGGTCATGTCCACTTCGTTGAAGGTGGTCAGCATCGCCATGTTCGACTGGGCTTCGACCAGGCGCTCGGCGATCTTGGCACGCAGGCGGGTCATCGGCACGCGCTTCTCGGTACGGTCGCCAGCGGCGACGACAACCGGGGCAGCGGCAGCAGCGGCAGGCTTGGCAGCCGGTGCAGCGGCAGGTGCCGACTTCTTCTTGGCAACAGCAGCAACCACGTCTTCCTTGGTGACGCGACCGCCTTTACCGGTACCTGCAACGGTAGCCAGGTCGATGCCGTTTTCTTCAGCCAGCTTGCGCGCAGCCGGGGCAGCGATCGGGTCATCTTCGCCAGCATCAGCGCTGGCAGCAGCCGGAGCAGCTGCAGGTGCGGCTGCCGCGGCAGGCGCAGCGGCAGCACCGCCCTCAACGATCGAACCCAGCAATTCGTCGGACAGGACGGTGTCGCCCTCGCCCTTGACGATGTCGCCGAGCACGCCATCGGCAGTAGCCAGTACTTCCAGGACAACCTTGTCAGTCTCGATGTCGACGATCAGCTCGTCACGCTTGACGGCTTCGCCCGGCTTCTTGTGCCAGGTGGCAACGGTGCCATCGGCAACCGATTCCGGGAAGGTTGGGGCTTTGATCTCGATAGCCATTATCTGTGTTTCCTTAAATTCGGTTTCAGGTGCGCGAAGGCGTTAGACAGTGAAGGCGTCTTGCAGCAGTTTTTCCTGCTGTTCGGCGTGCTTCGAAGCGTAACCACAGGCTGGCGCGGCAGAAGCGTCGCGACCGGCGTATTCCAGGACCAGTGCCTTGTTGTGGCGGCCCAGGATACGGCGCATGTGGTGCTGGCTGCTGTACCAGGCGCCCTGGTTCATCGGCTCTTCCTGACACCAGACCGCATGCTTGAGATTGGTGTAAGGGGCGAGGATTTCGACCAGATCGTCCTCAGGGAACGGATACAGCTGCTCGATACGCAGGATGGCGATGTCTTCGCGGCCTTCGGCACGGCGTTTTTCCAGCAGGTCGTAGTAGACCTTGCCGCTGCACAGCACCAGACGCTCGACCTTGGCCGGATCGATTGCGTCGATTTCCGGGATCACGGTCTGGAACGAGCCTTCTGCCAGGTCTTCCAGGGTCGAGATGGCCAGCTTGTGGCGCAGCAACGACTTCGGCGTCAGGACGACCAGCGGCTTGCGCAGCGGGCGAATGACCTGGCGACGCAGCAGGTGGTAAATCTGTGCCGGCGTCGTCGGTACGCAGACCTGGATGTTGTGCTCGGCGCACAGCTGCAGGTAACGCTCCAGACGCGCGGAGGAGTGCTCCGGCCCCTGCCCTTCATAGCCGTGTGGCAGCAGCATGGTCAGGCCACACAGACGGCCCCACTTGTGCTCACCACTGGTGATGAACTGGTCGATCACCACTTGCGCACCGTTGGCGAAGTCGCCGAACTGGGCTTCCCAGATCACCAGCGCGTTCGGCATGGTGGTGGAGTAGCCGTATTCGAAGGCCAGTACCGCCTCCTCGGACAAGAACGAATCGTACAGATCGAAACGTGGCTGGCCTGGGAACAGGTTCTGCAACGGAATGTAGGTGCTGGCGTCCTTCTGGTTGTGCAGCACCGCGTGACGGTGCGAGAAGGTGCCACGGCCGATGTCCTGGCCGGTCATGCGGATCGGGTGACCTTCGAACTGCAGGGTGGCGTAAGCCATGGTCTCTGCATAACCCCAGTTGATCGGCAAGCCACCGGCCTGCATCTTCTGACGGTCTTCGTAGATCTTCGACACCTGACGCTGGACCACGAAACCTTCCGGCAGCTCGAGCAGCTTGGCCGACAGATCCTGCAGGGTCTTGAGGTCGAAACGGGTGTCGTGACGCGCGGTCCAGGCATGGCCCAGGTACGGACGCCAGTCGACGAACAGCTCGCGGTTCGGCTCCTTGACCAGGCTTTTCACCACGTGCAGGCCATTGTCCAGCGCGTTGCGGTACTCGTCGATCTTGGCCTGAGCGCGCTCGGCGTCGATGCGACCGGCCTGGATCAGCTGCTCGGCATACAGCTCACGGGTAGTGCGCTGCTTGCTGATTTGCTGGTACATCAGCGGCTGGGTGCCGTTAGGCTCGTCAGCCTCGTTGTGGCCACGGCGACGGTAGCAGACCAGGTCGATGACCACGTCACGCTTGAACTGCATGCGGTAGTCGATGGCCAGCTGGGTGACGAACAGCACGGCTTCCGGGTCATCGCCGTTCACGTGCAGGATCGGTGCCTGGATCATCTTGGCAACGTCGGTCGCGTACTCGGTGGAGCGCGCATCCAGCGGGTTGCTGATGGTGAAACCAACCTGGTTGTTGATCACGATGTGCACGGTACCGCCGGTCTTGAAACCGCGGGTCTGCGACATCTGGAAGGTTTCCATGACCACGCCCTGGCCAGCGAACGCAGCGTCGCCGTGGATCGAGATCGGCAGCACCTTGTCGCCAACGGTATCGTTGCGGCGGTCCTGACGGGCGCGCACCGAACCCTCGACCACCGGCGAAACGATTTCCAGGTGGGACGGGTTGAACGCCATGGCCAGGTGCACTTCGCCACCCGGGGTCATCACGTTCGAAGAGAAGCCCTGGTGATACTTCACGTCACCGGAGCCCAACTCGTTCATCTTCTTGCCTTCGAACTCGTCGAACAGCTCGCGCGGGTTCTTGCCGAAGGTGTTTACCAGCACGTTCAGACGGCCACGGTGGGCCATGCCGATCACGACCTCCTTGGCGCCGTAAGAACCGGAACGCTGGATCATTTCATCCAGCATCGGAATCAGGCTCTCGCCGCCTTCAAGGCCGAAACGCTTGGTGCCCGGGTACTTGGTGCCCAGGTACTTTTCCAGGCCCTCACCGGCGGTCACGCGCTCGAGCAGGTGGGCCTGCACGTCAGCGGAAAATTCCGGACGGCCGCGCACGCTTTCCAGGCGCTGCTGGAACCAGCTGCGCTGCTCGGAATCGACGATGTGGGTGAATTCGGCGCCAATGGTGCGACAATATGTCTTCTGGAGTGCATCGAAGATGTCGCGTAGGCTCGCCTCCTCTTTGCCGATGAACAGGTCGCCGGCACGGAAGGTCGTATCAAGATCGGCATTGGTCAAGCCGTAGTGATTGATCGACAGGTCTACGGGCGCAGGGCGCTGCCACAACCCCAACGGGTCGAGCTTGGCAGCCTGATGGCCGCGCATACGATAGGCCTGGATCAGTCGCAGAACTTCAACCTGCTTCTTCTCGTGTTCACTGCTCACGCTCCCGGCGGAAACCGGTTGGGCGCGGCGCTGGTTCTTTGCCAGCAGTACGAAATGGTCGCGGATTGTCGAGTGCGATACATCAGTAGCGGTGCTGCCGTCGGCTGGCAACTTCTGGAAGTAAGTGCGCCACTCTTCTGGCACAGCGTTAGGGTCGTGCAGGTAGAGCTCGTAGAGCTCTTCCACATATGCAGCGTTACCACCTGAAAGGTGGGCGCTATCCCACATGCGCTGCATCACGCTTTCTTGCATGCTTGGTCACCCTCGATTAGGGGACTGATCGGCGAGAGCCACAGCAAACCTGGAAAAGTCCGAAAACAGCGACTGAACCACGCCACCTGGATCCTGCTGATTTTCCGGGTACCAGCCCGGAAAGCCCCTGCTGGTCTCATATCTTCATAGGTAATGAACGCGGGCTTTGTGGGCCCTTGTTCGGGTTTTACCTCAGTGCGGGCTCACCACCCGCACCTCGGCTTACTGCAGGTACAACGCTTTGTATCAGGTGCCGCTTTGCAGCAGCATGTTACGTACGTGACCGATTGCCTTGGTCGGGTTCAGACCTTTCGGGCAAACGTTTACGCAGTTCATGATCCCGCGGCAGCGGAATACGCTGAACGGGTCATCCAGGGACGCCAGGCGCTCCTGAGTCTTGGTATCGCGGCTGTCGGCAAGGAAGCGGTAGGCTTGCAGCAATGCTGCCGGGCCCAGGAACTTGTCCGGGTTCCACCAGAACGACGGGCAGGAAGTCGAGCAGCAAGCGCACAGGATGCACTCGTACAGGCCGTCCAGCTTGTCACGGTCTTCCGGCGACTGCAGGCGCTCGATGGCCGGGGCCGGGGTGTCGTTCTGCAGGAACGGCTTCACCTTCTCGTACTGCTTGTAGAAGATGCTCATATCGACCACCAGGTCACGAATGACCGGCAGGCCTGGCAGAGGACGCAGAACCAGCTTGCCGCCTTTCACCACCGCCGACAGCGGGGTGATGCAGGCCAGGCCGTTCTTGCCGTTCATGTTCATGCCATCGGAACCGCAAACGCCTTCACGGCAGGAGCGACGGTACGAGAAACCCTCGTCCTTTTCCTTGATCAGTGCCAATACATCCAGCACCATCAGGTCCTTGCCGCCGGTATCGACGTCGAACGACTCCATTTTTGGCGCCGAATCGGTATCCGGGTTGTAACGATAAACTTCGACTTTCAACATAGCAGCCACCCTTAGTAAGTCCGGACTTTTGGTTCGAAGGCTGGAACAGTCTTCGGCGCAAAGTTGACGCCGCGCTTGGCAACGCGCTTCTCACCCGGGTAGTACAGGGTGTGGCACAGCCAGTTTTCGTCGTCACGGTCTTCGAAGTCTTCACGGGCGTGAGCACCGCGGGACTCTTTACGGGCTTCGGCCGCGATAGCGGTAGCTTCGGCGACTTCCAGCAGGTTCTGCAGCTCCAGCGCTTCGATACGCGCGGTGTTGAAGGCCTGGGACTTGTCGTTGATCTTGACGTTGGCGATACGGTCACGCAGACCGGCCAGCTGCTCGATACCCTTCTGCATGTATTCGCCAGTACGGAATACACCGAAGTAGTTCTGCATGCAGCTCTGCAGCTCGCGCTTCAGGCTGGCAACGTCTTCACCGCTGGTACGCTCGTTGAGCTTGTTCAGGCGGTTCAGGGCAACATCGACGTCGGTGTCGCTGGCGTCGCGGTATTCCACGCCTTCGCTCAGCGCCTTCTCCAGGTGCAGGCCGGCAGCACGGCCGAACACCACCAGGTCGAGCAGCGAGTTGCCGCCCAGGCGGTTGGCACCGTGAACCGATACGCACGCCACTTCACCTACGGCGAACAGGCCCGGGATGATGTGATCCTGGCCGTCGGCGTCCATGGTGATGGCCTGGCCATGAATGTTGGTGGCAACGCCGCCCATCATGTAGTGGCAGGTCGGCACGACCGGCACCGGCGCGACCACAGGGTCGACGTGGGCGAAGGTCTTGGACAGTTCGCAGATACCTGGCAGGCGGCTGTGCAGCACTTCCTCGCCCAGGTGGTCCAGCTTCAGCAGTACGTGGTCCTTGTTCGGGCCCACGCCGTTGCCGGCGATGATTTCCTTGACCATGGAACGGGCAACCACGTCGCGGCCGGCCAGGTCTTTGGCGTTCGGCGCGTAACGCTCCATGAAGCGCTCGCCGTGGGCGTTGATCAGGTAGCCACCTTCACCGCGGCAACCCTCGGTGACCAGTACACCGGCGCCGGCGATACCGGTCGGGTGGAACTGCCACATTTCGATGTCCTGCACCGGCACGCCTGCACGCAGGGCCATGCCGATACCGTCACCGGTGTTGATCAGGGCATTGGTGGTGGACGCGTAGATACGGCCCGCACCGCCAGTGGCCAACACGGTGGCCTTGGACTTGATGTACAGGGTTTCGCCGGTTTCGATGCAGATGGCGATCACACCCACGAATGCGCCGTCCTGGTTCTTCACCAGGTCAACTGCGTAGTACTCGTTGAGGAACGTGGTGCCCGCTTTCAGGTTGCCCTGGTACAGGGTGTGCAGCAGTGCGTGACCGGTACGGTCGGAAGCGGCACAGGTACGGGCGGCCTGGCCACCCTTACCGAAGTCCTTGGACTGACCACCGAACGGGCGCTGGTAGATGCGGCCGGTTTCGGTGCGCGAGAACGGCAGACCCATGTGATCCAGCTCGAAGACCGCAGCCGGGCCTTCCTGACACATGTATTCGATAGCGTCCTGGTCACCGATGTAGTCGGAACCCTTGACGGTATCGTACATGTGCCAGCGCCAGTCGTCGTTCGGGTCGGCCGAAGCGATGGCGCAGGTGATGCCGCCCTGGGCGGATACGGTGTGCGAACGGGTCGGGAAGACCTTGGTGACTACGGCAGTCTTGTGGCCGCCTTGAGCCAGTTGCAGCGCTGCGCGCATGCCGGCGCCGCCGCCACCGATGATGATGGCGTCGAAGGAAATGGTTGGAATGCTAGCCATGGATCAGATACCCCAGAGAATCTGCACACCCCAGACGAAGTAAGCGAACATCGCAACGCCGCATACCGCCTGGAACAGGAAACGAATCGCAGTTGCCGACTTGCCGAACGACATAGGCGTCAGGTAGTCGGTTGCAATGGTCCACATGCCGACCCAGGCGTGAGCGCCCAGGGCAACGAGGGCCAGCAGACTGAAGATCCGCATCGCGTTGTTGGAGAACAGACCATGCCACTGGGTGTAGTCGATGCCTGGGTGGGCGACCACGTAGCCGATCAGGAAGAGGAAGTAAGCCGCGAGAACGACCGCAGAAACGCGCTGCGCCATCCAGTCATAGAGGCCCGAACGCGACAGGTTCGTGACATTGGTTACCATACCCAAACTCCCACCAGAACGATCAGCACCACGGAGATGACGATCACGATTTTCGAGCCCAGCTTGCCGCCTTCCAGCGTCTCACCGATACCCATGTCCATGATCAGGTGACGAACACCTGCCACGAGGTGATAAAGCAGGGCGGACAGCAGGCCCCAGGTCACGAACTTGGCCAGCGGGCTGGTCAGACACGCCTTCACCTCACCGAAGCCTTCCTCGGAACCCAGCGACTTGCCCAGTGCATAAAGCATGATGGCAAGGCCGATGAACAGGATGACGCCGGAGATACGGTGCAGGATGGACGTGTACGCAGTGACGGGGAGCTTGATGGTCCTTAGGTCTAGGTTTACAGGTCGTTGGCTTTTCACGGCTTTTTTCACACTGAAGAGCCCCTAGCGAATCAGGGCAAAGTTGTTGGTAAGTGTACTGGTCAGGTACCCACCACCCAGGGAACGGCGACCCCCAGCAGTTCGGGCTTGCAAGCCCCTGGCGGTCGGGTGCCGAGTATAGACAGTTAGGCTGCTTATGACAACGTGACGGGGTAGCCCAAATAGCGCATTGCCTTTAATGAACAAAAGGCGTAAATGGGCGAGAATTTCGGGAAAAATCAGGCTTGAATGCCTGATTCAACAAGCCTTTAGGCAAATTGACATCTGAATTTATCCCTCTATAGTGGTGCGGGCCCTGCGTGGGGGGTCTGTCTGATGATTTCAAGCATTAATAGGAGGCCACATGGCTGACAAAAAAGCGCAGTTGGTCATCGAGGGCGCTGCCCCCGTCGAGCTGCCCATTTTAACCGGCACCGTTGGTCCTGATGTAATCGACGTCCGCGGGTTAGGGGCCACTGGTCACTTCACCTTCGACCCAGGTTTCATGGCGACTGCCTCGTGCGAGTCGAAGATCACCTATATTGACGGCGACAAAGGTATCCTGCTGCACCGCGGCTACCCGATCGAGCAACTCGCCGAACAGTCCGACTACCTCGAAACCTGCTACCTGCTGCTCAATGGCGAACTGCCGAACGCCGAGCAGAAGGCCCAGTTCGTCAGCACCGTCAAGAACCACACCATGGTTCACGAGCAGCTGAAGTCCTTCTTCAACGGCTTCCGTCGCGACGCTCACCCGATGGCGGTGATGTGCGGCGTAGTCGGCGCCCTGTCGGCGTTCTATCACGACTCCCTGGACATCAATAACCCGCAACACCGCGAAATCTCCGCGGTGCGCCTGGTCGCCAAGATGCCGACCCTGGCTGCGATGGTTTACAAGTACTCCATGGGCCAGCCGATGATGTACCCGCGCAACGACCTGTCGTACGCGGAAAACTTCCTGCACATGATGTTCAACACCCCGTGCGAGATCAAACCGATCAGCCCGGTGCTGGCCAAGGCAATGGACCGGATCTTCATCCTCCACGCCGACCACGAGCAGAACGCCTCCACCTCCACCGTTCGTCTGGCAGGCTCGTCGGGTGCCAACCCGTTCGCCTGTATCGCCGCCGGTATCGCCGCACTGTGGGGCCCGGCCCACGGCGGTGCGAACGAAGCCGTACTGACCATGCTGGATGAAATCGGCGATGTCTCGAACATCGACAAATTCATCGCCAAGGCCAAGGACAAGAACGACCCGTTCAAGCTGATGGGCTTCGGTCACCGCGTGTACAAGAACCGCGACCCGCGCGCCACCGTGATGAAGCAGACCTGCGACGAAGTCCTGCGCGAGCTGGGCATCAAGAACGACCCGCAGCTGGAACTGGCCATGCGCCTGGAAGAGATCGCCCTGACCGATCCTTACTTCATCGAGCGCTCGCTGTACCCGAACGTCGACTTCTACTCGGGGATCATCCTCAAGGCGATCGGTATTCCGACCAGCATGTTCACCGTGATCTTCGCCCTGGCACGTACCGTGGGCTGGATCTCGCACTGGAAAGAAATGCTCTCCAGCCCGTACAAGATCGGCCGTCCGCGCCAGCTGTACACCGGCGAGCAGAAGCGCGACATCGTTGCCCTGAAAGACCGCAAGTAAGCTGCAGTAGCCGAACGCAAGAAGGCTGCCCTCGGGCAGCCTTTTTCATTTGTCCTGTACCGGCCTCTTCGCGGGCTTGCCCGCTCCCACAGGTACTGCACAGATCTCGAGGGCTGCGCTGTACCTGTGGGAGCGGGCAAGCCCGCGAAGAGGCCGGCACAGACACCACAAAACCTCAGTTTTTCTCCGCCCGCTCGCGCAGCCCTTTCAGGGTATTGAACGGCGCATCCACCACGAACTTGTTGGCCACCATCGCCGGCACGCTACCACCTGGCTCGGTGTGCACCTGGTAGGTCACTTCAGTGCTGTCACCCTTGGGCACCAGCTTCCAGAAGCCGTCGACTTTTGCCACCCGAACAAAACCCTTCTCTTCCGGCAGGTAAGTCGGCTCTTCTTTCAGGTTACGGGTCAGGCTGCCATCCGCCTCCTTGACGGTCGTAATGTGCAGCACGGAATCACGCGGCGTCACCGGCCATGGCGTATTGAACTGGGTATAGGTCCAGCTCTGGTCACCTTCGTGCTTGAGCAGCTTCTGCGACTTGCATTCGTGAATCCAGGCACAAGCCCCGGACACGTCCTCCTGCAGCGCCTCGACCTTGGCCAGCGGCGCCTTGATCACGGTCACACCGCGATAGGCCTTGTACTTGGACCCGGCCACCTCACTGAGGGATACCTTGATGCCCTCCTCGTCCTTGGCCACTTGCCAGTTTTCAGCCCAGGCCACAGGCGACAGCAGAACACCCACACCACACAGCAGTGCAATACGCTTGAACGATCTCATCATGTTTATCCTTGTTGTCGAAGATCCAGCCTGTCACGCCGCCGTCATCTGCTCCCACCAGCCAAGAATCCTGATTGCCTCGTCACGATCACTGCCGCACACCTCGACATCTGCCTTGAAACCACCGCACACCGCCGGCCGCTCAGGCTTGCCGAACAGGTCGCAAAGGTTGGCCGCAGTCAGGTGCAGGCAGCGCTCACCCGCCGGCTTGCCATTGGGCATTCGCGGCATCGCAGAAGTGATGGACGGGGCGATGCAGCAGGCACCACAGCCCTCACGGCATTGCATGGCTATTCACCAAAATCAGGACTCCCTGGAACAAAACGGGACGAACGTCCCTGGATAGTAACCGCTCAAACAGTCGTTTGAAATTGCTGGCACGATGAAATCTGCTGTGACCTGGCAGTCAGTTCCCGCCTATTGGCGATACTCGAAATCGATGGCAGCTCCTTCCACGTCATGACGGCTGTCATTGCGCAGTTGCAGCTGCATTTCGTTGTTGATCAGCCGGCCATTGAGCTGATACGGACTGTCATTGGTCTCTGGCTTTTCTGTGAACATGGGCGGCAACAAAGGTTTGCGCCGCTGGATTGGCGAAGGCGTGCCCACATTCGGCTCAAGGTTGTCGACCATCTCGACTGGCAGGCTGAGGTCCAGATTTGTCTTGGGCAAGGGCTTGGCAACGGCTTTGCTGACCGGCTTGTGTGCAGTCTTGGCAGTCGCCTTTTTTGGCACGTGCTTACCCTGAGCTGTTTGAGCCTGGTTTGCCGGTTGCGCAGCCAAGGCAGGGACGACCGGGCAGCAGAACGTCAGAAGGCACACGATCAGGACAAAGCAGCGCGAAGCGTTCATGGCAAATGGACAGACTGGCAGGAAAAATGCCTATGCTCCCTGTTCCACAGGCGGCTTGCAAGCCTTACAACAGCGTGACCGCAGTCTCCCTGCACAACTGCTGCGCCAGCAAACCGAGCGTAATCACAGCCCGCTCGGCCTCTTTATTCCAAGGTATGCCGCAATTGAGTCGGACACAGTGGTTGAACTGCTCTGTGTTACTGAATATCAGTCCTGGTGCAATACTGATGCCCTGCTCCAGCGCGCGCACATGCAGCTCCTGGGTATTGACCCGACCAGGCAGGCTCACCCAGAGGATGAAGCCGCCTGTCGGCCGGGTCATCTGGGTACCCTCGGGGAAGTGCTGCTGCACTGCCAGCTGATAGGCACTGAGGTTCTTGCGATATTCCTGGCGTATGTAGCGCAGATGCCGGTCGTAGCCGCCATTTTCCAGGTAGGCTGCCACGCCCATCTGCGTCACGCTACAGGCCGAGTGGGTGGTAAAAGTCTGCAGGCGCTGAATTTCGTCCTGGTAACGCCCGGCGATCATCCACCCCACCCGCACGCCAGGGGACAGGGTCTTGGAGAAGCTCGAACAGTAGATCACCCGGTCCAGCCGGTCGAACGCCTTCAGCGCCTTGGTCTTGCCTTGCTCGAACATCAGCTCACCGTAGATGTCATCCTCGATGATCTGGATATCGAAGTCCGAGGCCAGGCGCAGCAATTGCTTTTGCCGCTCTTCGGGAACGGTGCCGCCCAGCGGGTTGCTCAAGCGCGCAGTGAGCACCAGCGCCTTGATCGACCATTGGTTAGCCGCCAGTTGCAAGGCTTCGAGGCTGATACCGGTGGACGGGTCACTGGGGATTTCGATCACTTTCAAACCCAGCAGGTCTGCCAGCTGCAGCAAGCCGTAATAGGTCGGTGACTCGGCGGCGATCAGGTCACCTGGGCGGGTCAGCACCCGCAACGACATCTGCAGGGCATCGACACACCCATGGGTCACGATCACTTCGCGCGGGTCGACCAGCACGCCGGCATCGCGCATGCGTATGGCGATCTGTCGGCGCAGCGGCTCGAAACCGGGGCTGAACATGTAGCTGAAGGCGCGCGGGCTATGGAAGCGCGTCACCTTGGCGATTTGCTGATGCAGGGCGCGCACTGGCAGGTAGTCGACATGCGGCACAGCAGCGCCAAACGGGAACACACCATCGCGGCGCGCCTCAGTCAGCACCTGCTGGATGATGCTGGCGCGCGTGACCAGGCCCGGGCGCTCCACCCGAGCGATGTCCGGGGTTTGCGCGGTCAAGGCAGGGGTCTGGTGCACGTAATAGCCAGACTGCGGCCGCGCCCGGATAAGCCCCTGGTCCTCGAGATTGGCATAGGCCTGCAACACCGTGGCATGGCTGACATTGAGCTGGGCGCTCATCTTGCGCACGGAGGGTACCCGCTCGCCTGGCTGGTAGACACCGCGACGGATATCATCGGCCAGTTGCTGGGCGATACGCTGGTACAGCAGCAGGTTGGTCATGTCGACATGCTCGTTGTTCTTGTACGGGTCACTGACGGTAGAGGATACCGTAACAGTTGCAAAGTGTACTGGGACAGATTGCAACGTAGTCGACAATACAACAGCGTGACAGCTATCGAAACGATTAAACCGACATAAAACGGGCCGCAAAGCGGCCCATTTCCACAAGACTCAGCGCGCCGGTGCGAGCCGCCCCTTGTCATCGGAGAATACGATCTCCACCCGACGGTTCTGCGCCCTGCCCCTCTCCGAAGCATTGGCCTCGATCGGGTACTGGTCGCCATAGCCTTCAACCTGCAGGCGCTTTTCGTCGATGCCCAGGTCCACAAGCATGTCGGCCACGGACTGCGCCCGGTCGCGCGACAGCTTGAGATTCTCCTCGCCCGCGCCAGTACTGTCGGTATAGCCCTCGATACGCACTACCCGGCGCGGATTGAGCTGCAGGAACTGCACCAGCTTGAGCACAGTCCGGCTGGCCGAGTTCTTCAGGTCGGCACTGCCGGTATCGAACAGCACATCGCCCAAGGTCATCACCAAGCCACGGTCGGCCTGCTCCGAAGCCAACGCGGCAATCTGCGACTCTACCCACTTGCCCTGCTGCTGCACGCTGGCCAGTTTGGCCTCACGCAAGGCCAGCTGCAGGCGCTGGCGCTCCAGGTCGAGCTTGGCCTGGCGCTCCTGGTTCAGCGCCAGCTTGGCATGCTCGCGGGCAATCTCGCTGTAGCGCTGGCTGAGGTAAGCATAATGCCGCACATCGGAACCGGTGCCGATGTAACTGGACAGGCGCTCGGCGCGAGCCAGCGACTCACCCGCCCGAATCACGTCACGCGGCGCGCTGCGCAGCACATCGGAATCATCTTTGACCCCCTGGAAGGCAGCGGTGGCCTCATCCAGCGCGGCACTGCTGCGCTGGCTGGCGCAACCTTGCAAACCTGCCGTCAGCGCCAACAATGCCAGTGCAGCCAAAGGCGTACGACGGATCATGGCTGTACCTCCAGTTGCTTGCGCAAGCGCTTGACCCGCGACTGCAGCACCTGCAGCTGCTCTTCGCTCTTCTGGTTCAGCACCTGGGCCTCGGCCAGGCGCGCATCCAGCTCGGCTTGCTCAGCGCGCATGCGCGCATCGCGGTAGTCCTGGGTAAGCATGTTGGCCTTGGCGCGGGCCAACTTGTCTTCAGCCAGTTTCAGCGTTTCGACCTGCTCAGTGGCGCCGACGGCCTTGGCCTGGTCCAGTGCCTGTTCGGAAATGCGCATCTGCTCTTCAGGGGCCGGATCATTGGCGCAGCCAGCCAGGCCGAGCACGGCCAGGGCAAGGATTAGTGGTTGGGTTCTCACGCAATCTTCCTAGTGTTTGGGGGCGTCCGCCGGTACCTGCATCTGCGCTTTCCAGCGCTCGACATTTCGTTGCAGCACAGCTTCGGATGCACCAGAGATCGGCAATTCTGTCAGTTTTTTTGCCAATTGCCCACGCAACCAGCTGTCATTACACGCCGAGTTGTGCGATAGCGCCAGGTACAGGCCCGGCCTGTCCACCGGCAAGCCGCGGGCTATCAGGTCATTGCTCATGCCCAGGCTCTGGGCCATGGCCATACCGGAGTAACGGCCAGCCAGCACATAGTCCACCTGGCCGAGTACCAGTTTCTGAAAGGCCTGGGTCAGGTTTTGCGCCGGCACCAGCTTGAGCTGTGCCTTGGCGAACGCAGTAAAGGCCGGGGTCAGGCGTGCACGCTCGGACAAACTGCCCTGATATCTGGCCAGATCGGCCGGGCCATCAAAGGTCACCGCTGCATCATGGCGGGTCCACACCAGGTACTCATTGAGCTGCAACGGCGGATGGATGTAGTCCAGCGCGGTCAGTTGCTCCACCTGCAAGGGTGTGTCGAGCAGCAGGTCCATGCGCCCACTGCGCACCTCTTCCAGCGCCTGATCACGGCGACCGGCACTCAGCACCTCGACCTTCACACCCAGTTCGCCAGCCACCTGGCGCAACAGGTCGACGTTGGCGCCAATCAGGTGCCCGGGGTCTTTTGGGTCTTGCCACGAATAGGGCGGCGCATCTGGGCTACCGGTCGCCACCAGGCGCTCGCATTTGCCTGCTGCCATAGCCAGTGATGGTAGCAACAGCGCCACGCACGCCAGCACCCTGCCCGTTCCGCGCAACGTCATGCCTTACTCCTCAACCCATAAAAAAACCCGACCCTCAAAGCGAGGGCCGGGTTCTTTATAAGTGAAGCAGGCGGATCAGACCAGCTTTTCCAGCTCCGGAACCGCTTCGAACAGGTCAGCGACCAGGCCGTAGTCGGCCACCTGGAAGATCGGCGCTTCTTCGTCCTTGTTGATCGCCACGATCACTTTGGAGTCTTTCATGCCGGCCAGGTGCTGGATCGCGCCGGAGATACCGACGGCGATGTACAGCTGTGGCGCAACGATCTTGCCGGTCTGGCCGACCTGCATGTCGTTCGGCACGAAGCCTGCGTCGACTGCGGCGCGCGAAGCACCAACCGCAGCGCCGAGCTTGTCGGCCAGGCTGTACAGGTGTTTGAAGTTGTCACCGTTGCCCATGCCACGGCCGCCGGAAACGACGATCTTGGCAGCGGTCAGCTCTGGGCGGTCGGACTTGGCCAGCTCTTCGCCAACGAAAGCCGAAATACCGGCGTTGTGCGCAGCGCCAACAGCCTCGACGGCAGCCGAACCACCTTCGGCGGCCACGGCGTCGAAGCCGGTGGTACGCACGGTGATCACCTTGATGGCCGCGCTCGATTGCACGGTGGCAATAGCGTTACCCGCGTAGATCGGGCGCTTGAAGGTGTCGGCGGACTCGACCGAGATGATCTCGGAGATCTGGTCCACGTCCAGCAGCGCGGCAACACGTGGCAGGATGTTCTTGCCGTTGGTGGTAGCCGGGGCCAGCACGTGGCTGTAACCCTTGGCCAGCTCGACGATCAGCGGCGCGACGTTTTCCGGCAGGACGTGGGCGTAGGCGGCGTTATCAGCCACCAGCACCTTGGCAACACCAGAGATTTTGGCAGCGGCTTCAGCAACGCCGCCGACGTTCTGGCCTGCGACCAGCACGTGCACATCACCACCGATCTTGGCGGCTGCGGCGACAGTGTTCAGGGTGGCCGGGGCTACGGCACCGTTCTCCGGACCTTGTAGAAGGTCAGCGACAACCAGGATAGTCATATCAGATTACCTTCGCTTCGTTCTTCAGCTTCTCGACCAGTTCGGCCACCGATTTGACCTTGATGCCAGCGCTGCGGGCAGCCGGGGCTTCAACCTTCACGGTCTTGTTGGTGGAGGCGAGGGAAACGCCCAGTGCGTCTGGAGTAACAGTCTCCAGTGGCTTCTTCTTGGCCTTCATGATGTTCGGCAGCGACGCGTAGCGTGGCTCGTTCAGGCGCAGGTCGGTGGTGACGATCGCGGGCAGGTTCAGTGCAACGGTCTGCAGGCCGCCATCGATTTCACGGGTGACATTCAGCTTGTCGCCAGCGACTTCGACCTTGGACGCAAAGGTACCCTGGGCGAAGCCAGTCAGCGCGGCCAGCATCTGGCCGGTCTGGTTGTTGTCACTGTCGATGGCCTGCTTGCCGAGGATGACCAGCTGCGGCTGCTCCTTGTCGACAACGGCCTTCAGCGCCTTGGCCACGGCCAGGGAGTTCAGTTCGTCAGCGGCTTCTACCAGGATGGCACGGTCGGCACCCAGGGCCAGGGCAGTACGCAGTTGCTCCTGAGCGGTGGTCGGGCCGACGGAAACCACGACGATCTCGGTCGCAACGCCTTTTTCCTTCAGGCGTACGGCTTCTTCCACGGCGATTTCGCAGAAGGGGTTCATGGACATCTTGACGTTAGCAAGGTCGACGCCGGAGTTGTCCGCTTTGACGCGAACCTTGACGTTGTAGTCGACCACTCGTTTGACAGCTACAAGAACCTTCATGGATTCCTCGTTACTCTCCGGTGAATAGATAGTCGCCTGGGGCAGAGCCCAGCGATGCGCGTGGGTACAAGGGCACCTCTAAAAACGTATCGGGAGGCAGCATCTTCACAGTGACCAAACAGTCTTGTTCGGACTCTTGCGACAAATCCTCACGGGTCATTTCCTGTCGTGGCGTGTAAACTCCACTACAAACCGGCCTAAGCCCGCAAAACCCTGCTCCACACCTGGCCTTTAGAGGTGTACCTGCGCCCGGCTGCAAGCCTACGGCGAACGTAAAACCGCTCGTATCTTGACCGTAACACCCATTCCGGTCAATACGGCAAATCGGTCACCCTCCAGCCGCGTTCCTGTGATTTTACTGGCCTGCGGCAAATTCAAACAAACGTTTGTATTGGACCCGCCAAGTGGTGTAGATATAATGCGCGGCCAAGACAAAACGGTGTAGTCCGTCATTTGCCCAGCTACAGTTCCGCCGTTGCGTAGAACCGCTGCGAATGCCCCGCACCCATAAGACAAAGCAACAGCACGAGCCTTGATGAGTAGGAGAGAACCAGTGGAACGCGAATACATGGAATTCGACGTGGTCATCGTCGGCGCCGGCCCGGCGGGCCTGTCCGCCGCCTGCCGCCTGAAGCAGAAGGCCGCCGAAGCCGGTAGCGAAATCAGCGTCTGCGTGGTGGAGAAAGGCTCTGAAGTCGGCGCCCACATCCTCTCTGGCGCAGTGTTCGAGCCCCGCGCCCTGAACGAGCTGTTCCCCGACTGGAAAGCACTCGGCGCACCGCTGAACACCGAAGTGAAGCGCGACGACATCTACGTGCTCAAGGATGCCGGTAGCGCGACCAAGGTGCCTGACCTGTTCGTGCCCAAGACCATGCACAACCATGGCAACTACATCATCTCGCTGGGCAACCTGTGCCGCTGGCTGGCCCAGCAGGCCGAGAACCTCGGTGTGGAGATCTACCCGGGCTTCGCCGCCCAGGAAGCGCTGTTCGACGACAACGGCGTGGTCCGCGGCATCGTCACCGGCGACCTCGGTGTCGACCGTGAAGGCAACCCCAAGGATGGCCTGTACACCCCGGGCATGGAACTGCGCGCCAAGTACACCCTGTTCGCCGAAGGCTGCCGTGGCCACATCGGCAAGCAGCTGATCAAGCGCTTCAACCTCGACAGCGAGTCCGACGTCCAGCACTACGGCATCGGCCTGAAGGAAATCTGGGAAATCGACCCGGCCAAGCACGAACAGGGCCTGGTGGTGCACACCGCCGGCTGGCCGCTGGACGTGGTGGCCAAGGAAAACACCGGTGGCTCGTTCCTTTATCATCTGGAAAACAACCAGGTGGTGGTCGGCCTGATCGTCGACCTGTCCTATGCCAACCCCTACCTGTCGCCGTTCGACGAATTCCAGCGGCTCAAGCACCACCCGGTGATCAGCCAGTACCTCGAAGGCGGCAAGCGCATCAGCTACGGCGCCCGCGCCTTGGCCAAGGGCGGCATCAACTCGCTGCCGAAAATGGTCTTCAATGGTGGCGCGCTGATCGGTTGCGACCTGGGCACCATGAACGTGGCCAAGATCAAGGGCAGCCATACCGCGATGAAGTCCGGCATGCTCGCCGCCGAAGCAGTGGCCGACGCATTGATCGCCGGCAGCGAAGGCGGCGATCAATTGAACAGCTATGTCAGCGCCTTCAAGGCCAGCTGGCTGTACGAAGAACTGTTCGCCAGCCGCAACTTCGGCCCGGCCATGCACAAGTTCGGCCCGCTGCTGGGCGCGGCGTTCAACTATGTCGACCAGAACTGGTTCGGTGGCAAGCTGCCGTTCACCCTGCACGACACCAAGCCGGACTATGCCTGCCTCAAGCTGGCCGCCGACTCGAAAAAGATCGACTACCCGAAACCGGACGGCAAGCTCAGCTTCGACAAGCTCAGCTCGGTATTCCTCTCCAGCACCAACCACGAAGAGGAACAACCCTGCCACCTGAAGCTGACCGATCCGAGCGTACCGATCGCCAGCAACCTGCCGCTGTACGACGAGCCTGCCCAGCGCTACTGCCCGGCAGGCGTGTACGAAGTGGTCACCCAGGAAGACGGCAACAAGCGTTTCCAGATCAACGCGCAGAACTGCGTGCACTGCAAGACCTGCGACATCAAGGACCCGGCCCAGAACATCACCTGGGTCACCCCTGAAGGCGCTGGCGGGCCGAACTACCCGAACATGTAAGGCCCCTGCCCTTGCAGCAACAAAAAGCCCCCGGTCCTTATGGGCCGGGGGCTTTTTGTTGGCTATCCGCGCCTACAGACAGTGTCATTTGGAAACCCAAGCAAGGCCGGGCAACCGCCTCACGCAGTCCTGACTTCCTCAAAGAGCTCCGGGTGACGGTCGAGCAACTTGAACAATTTGATCAGCGCCACCGGCGGTTTGGTTTTGCCATTCTCATAACGTGAAAAAGCATTGACTCCTCCACCGAATATTTCCCCAGCCTCCCGCTGATCCAGATCAAATTTCTTGCGTACGGAAACGATGAAATCGGGATCAACGTCTAGAGCATTGACTTGGCGATTGAAGGCAGACATCAGATCGCTGACTCGCATAGCCTCGTCATGACTTAGCACTGCCTCACCACAGACAGAACAGTAATCGCCCGTCACATCAGGTATCAGGGTCGATTCCCCCTTATACCGGTAGGGCATGTCCTGAGTGTCTAGCGCGAGCTCGGCACCTCCGCAAATTGGGCATCTCATGTTCACAACTCCTTGAAAGACACGATGAGCGCGTCATCTACCACTGACAGTTTCAGGTACAGATATCCCTTTACCGTAAGCGGCCGATAGACATCTTGCCAAACGCGGTGGTCGGCATAACTGGTCATGCTTTTGTAGAAATCTCTGCGCTCCAGACCGGTGATGACCTCCAGCATGTCCGCATATTCCATTCCCAAGGCCTGAGCGCCTCGTAAGGAAGCGGTTGTAGGGCTGATGCGGCCAGCGCCCACCAGTGCTCTTACCCGCTCCAGCGGGCAATGAGGCATTCTCTTTTCAATGAGAAATTAACCTTCCAGGTTAAATTTGGCTAATAGGTTATTCCAATAGCCCCCACCTGGAAGTCTGCCCCAATGCCCCGCAGCCGTTACCGGCTCATTTGTCGCCGCACATGACCGGCATCGGCTCCGCCGCAAACACCAATGGCTCACGGCGCCCGAAATACAAGGCTGTCAGCAGCCCCACCGCGCCCATGATCAGACAAAACCCGACACACACCCACGGGCTCCACGGCATCAGCGCAATCAGTGCCAGCGGCGTGGTACTGGCCCACACTGCGTAGGCCACGTTGTAGGTGAAGGAAATGCCCGATACGCGGATCTGCGCCGGGAACAGCCCCACCATCACCGAGGGCACCACCCCCACCACGCCGCAGCTCAACCCCGCCAGCGCATAGGCCAGCCAGGTCATGCCCCACTGCCCCACCAGGCTGGCGTACAACGCGCCGATACCCAGCGGCAGCAACAGGCTATACAGCATCAGCGCGCGCCAGGCACCCACACGGTCGACCAGCAGCCCGGCCAGCACGCAGCCAATGTTGAGGAAGACGATGCCCACGCTGCTCAGGGCGAAGGTGTGCCCGGCACTCATGCCGAAACGCTGCTGCATCACCGTCGGCGTGATCACCACCAGCACCACCACCGCCGAGGTCAGCACACAGGTCAGCAACGTGGCAGGGATCAACGCCCGGCGGTGCTCGCCCAGCACTTGCCGCAGCGGAAACGTCACAGGTTGCTCCTGGCGAGCGCGCAGGGCGAGGAACACCGGTGTTTCACTGAGCCAGCGGCGCAGCCACACACCAATCACACCGAACACCCCACCCAACAGGAACGGGTAGCGCCAGGCGTAATCGAGGATTTCCTGCGGAGTGAACAGTTGCGCCAGCAAGGTTGCGGTCAGCGCCCCCAGCAGGTAGCCGAAGGTCAGCCCTGCCTGCAGAAAGCCCAGGGCATAGCCGCGCCGCCCGTTTGGCGCGTGCTCGGCAACGAACGTCCAGGCGCTTGGCACTTCACCGCCTACGGCAGCCCCCTGGAGGATGCGCAAGGCCAACAGGATCAGCGGGGCGGCATAGCCGATGTCGGCATAGGTCGGCATCACACCGATCAGCAGGCACGGCAGGGCCATCATCAGGATGCTCAGGCTGAATACCCGCTTGCGCCCCAGATGGTCGGCGAAGTGCGCCATCAGGATGCCGCCCAGCGGCCGCGCCAGATAGCCGGTGACGAAGATCCCGAAGCTTTGCAGCAGGCGCAGCCATTCGGGCATCTCGGGCGGGAAGAACAGCTGGCTGAGGGTCAGCGCGAAGAACACGAAAATGATGAAGTCGTAGATTTCCAGCGCGCCGCCCAGCGCCGCCAGGCCCAGGGTCCGATGGTCGCCGCGGCTGAACCGGGGCGGGCGAGCGGTATCGATGGCAGTCATGGCAGGGTCCGCAGATCGGCAAAGGGCAAGAGCATAACAAATAGCTGCCCGATTGCCCCGCCGGCAGCACCGCTAGCGGCTGAACACCGTATGCGCGAAGTTGGCTCGCGGCCGTGGCCGCGCTGTACTGGCTGGCAGCGTGCCCGGTAGCGGTAGCTTGCCGACCACCATCGGGGCGTCGATGATTGCCATGAATGTCTCCAGCGCCTCGTTATCAGGCGCCTGAGGCAGGCTCAGGCTGACCGCCTGGCGCTCGGTCTGCGGCACTGCTGGCACTTTCAACTGGCTGGAATGGTAAAGCAGGGCATGCTGGATTTGTGTGCTGACGCGGCAGAAGCGTTCCAGATCTACGCCACAATGGCTGGCCAACTCGATATTGCCCAGCAACAGGTGAAAGGGCTGCAAGGCGCACTGCACCAGGCGCTGCAGTTCCTCGAAGCTATCCACGGGGGCTATCCGGTAATAGCCCAGGCCATTGAGCAACCGCTCCAGTTGCAGGCGCTGGCACGGGTGTGCATCGGCGATGAGGATGCGCAGGGTCTTGTTTGCCATGGTCGGACCTGGGCCATTAGGTAATGGGCACGCTCCATGACCATACTGCGCCGGTAACGGCTATTGCCAGGGCCATGCCTGGCAGCGGTCTTCTTTGATAGAAGTCGGGAAAGCCGCATAAATCAAGTGATTGACTGACGGAATTTGCATTTGCCTTTAACCTGGCAATCAGGATTCCCATTGCCGCATGCGCACCCGGCAGTGCTTCATGGCATTGACGATGTGCTTTTCCACCAGGCTGCGGGAAATGCCCAGGTGCTCGGCGATCTGCTGGTGCGACAGGCCGTCGAGCTTGCGCAGCAAGAAGCACTCGCGGCAGACCTTGCTCAGCTCATCCAGGGCACGCTGCATCAGCGCCAGGCGCTGGTCCTGCTGCATGTCGTGGGCCGGCGCCGGAGTATGCCAGCGCTCGTCGCTATCCAGCACCTCCAGCGGCTCGGCCTGGCGCACCAGGTGGCGGCGGTGGCGGTCGACCACCAGGTTTAGCGCGGTGCGGTAGAGGAAGGCGCGCGGGTGCTCGATGCGCTCGGTGTCGGTGCGCTCCAGTACCCGCAGGTATGCATCGTGGGCAACGTCTTCCGCCGCTTGGCGACTGCCAAGGCGTGCGGAAAGGAAGCTCACCAGTTCACGATAATAATGTTCCACGACGGTACCTGGCGCCACCCTGCCTGGACGGCGGCAGAGGCGCGGGAGTGTGTGATATCAGCTTGCAATCTTACAAATTATAATTATTCTCAGCAACACACAGCCTCCCCCTCCAGTGCGGGTAAATCCCGCCCACTCGTCTTCGTCTAACTGGGACCTCCCTGCGCGCCTCGATTGGCTGCGTATGGCCAACATCCCTGGCTGGAAGTCCGCATGAGACGCTTACCCAATACTCGCCGCCGCATCCTCTTCGGTGGCCTGGGCCTGCTTGGCCTGGGCAGCCTGCTGGCCTGGAAGACCCTGCCCTTGGACAATCATCCGGTCAACACCGTGGCCGTGACCCGCGCCGATATAGAAAGCAGCGTCACCGCCCTCGGCACGCTGCAACCACGCCGCTATGTGGACGTCGGCGCCCAGGCCTCCGGGCAGATCCGTCGCCTGCATGTAGAAGCGGGCGACCAGGTCCGCCAAGGCCAGTTGCTGGTGGAAATCGACCCTTCCACCCAGCAGGCCAGGCTTGATGCCGGCCGATACTCGATCGAAAACCTCAAGGCCCAGTTGGCCGAGCAGCGTGCCCAGTACCGCCTGGCCCAGCAACAACTCAAGCGCCAGCGCGACCTGGCCGCTGCCGGTGCCACCCGCGAGGAAGACCTGCAAATCGCCGATGCCCAGCTCAAGGTGACCCAGGCCCGCATCGACATGTACCAGGCGCAGATCCTCCAGGCCCAGGCCAGCCTGCGCAGCGACCAGGCAGAGCTGGGCTACACCCGCATCTATGCGCCCATGGACGGCACTGTGGTGGCGGTGGATGCCCGCGAAGGCCAAACGCTCAACGCCCAGCAGCAAACACCGCTGATCTTGCGCATCGCCAAACTCTCGCCGATGACCGTCTGGGCACAGGTGTCCGAAGCCGACATCGGCAAGGTCAGACCCGGCATGACCGCCTACTTCACCACCCTGGCCGGCGGCAAGCGCCGCTGGACCAGCACCGTGCGCCAAATCCTGCCGATCCCGCCCAGGCCGCTGGATCAGACCAGTCAGGGCGGTGGCAGCCCCGCCAGCGTCACCGCCGGCACAACTGGCGCCCAAGTGGTGCAATACACCGTGCTGCTCGATGTGGAAAACCCGGATGGGGCCCTGATGGCCGAAATGACCACCCAGGTATTCTTCGTCGCCGGCCAGGCCAGCCAAGTGCTCACGGCGCCGCTGGCAGCCCTGGATGATGCCGAAGACGAAGGCCTGCGCCTGGCCCAGGTGTTCACCCGTGACGGCAAGATCGAACAGCGCAAGGTGCGCACCGGCCTGAGCGACCGCCTGCGTGTGCAGATACTCGATGGCCTCGCCGAAGGCGAGCAACTGGTCATCGGCGCCCCAGCCGCCAGCGGAGGTTGAATGACAGCGCCCCTGATTGAACTCACTGACATCCGCAAGCACTACGGCGGCATCGATTCGCCGAAGGTGGAAGTGCTGCGCGGCATCAGCCTGAGCATCCACCCTGGCGAGTTCGTCGCCATCGTCGGCGCCTCCGGCTCGGGCAAGTCGACCCTGATGAACATCCTTGGCTGCCTCGATCGCCCCACCAGCGGTAGTTTTCGCTTCGCTGGCAAGGACGTTGCCGAACTGGACAGCGACGAACTGGCTTGGCTGCGGCGCGAAGCCTTTGGTTTCGTATTCCAGGGCTACCACCTGATCCCCTCCGGCTCGGCCCAGGAAAACGTCGAAATGCCAGCCATCTATGCCGGCACCCCGGCCGCCGAGCGCCATGCCCGCGCCGCAGCCCTGCTCGAACGCCTCGGCCTGGCCAGCCGCACGGGCAACCGGCCGCACCAGTTGTCTGGTGGCCAGCAACAGCGGGTGTCGATCGCCCGAGCCCTGATGAACGGCGGCCACATCATCCTCGCCGACGAACCCACCGGCGCCCTGGACAGCCACAGCGGCGCCGAAGTCATGGCCCTGCTCGACGAGCTGGCCAGCCAGGGCCATGTGATCATCCTCATCACCCACGACCGTGAAGTAGCGGCCCGGGCGCGACGGGTGATCGAGATCCGCGACGGCCTGATGATCAGCGACTCGGCGGCCGACCAGCCCCCCGACGAAACGCATCCAGGCCTGCAGGCCGACGACCTGCGCCAGCGACTGGACCGCGGCGCCACCTTGCGCGGGGCCTGGAAGGGCGAATTGCTCGAAGCCCTGCAAGCGGCCTGGCGGGTCATGTGGATCAACCGCTTCCGCACCGCCCTGACCCTGCTCGGCATCGTCATCGGCGTGGCCTCGGTGGTAGTGATGCTGGCTGTCGGCGAAGGCAGCAAGCGCCAGGTCATGGCGCAGATGGCGGCGTTCGGCTCGAACATCCTCTACCTCAGTGGCCGCCACGCCTCGCTGCGCGAACCGGCCGGCATCGTCACGCTGGACGATGTCGCCGCCATCGCCCAGTTACCCCAGGTCCAGCGCATCATGCCGGTGATCGGCGACCAGTTGACCGTGCGCCACGGCAACAACAACCAGCAGTTCTACGTCGGCGGCAATAACACCCAGTTCTCCGAGATCCTCAACTGGCCAGTCGTCGAAGGCAACTTCTTCACCGAAGCTGACGAACAGGCTGCCGCCGCCGTCGCGGTGATCGGCCAGAAGGTCCGGGACAAGCTCATGGAGCCTGGCAGCGATCCGCTGGGCCAGTACCTGCTGATCGGCAACGTGCCCTTCCAAGTGGTCGGCCTGCTCGCCGGCAAAGGTGCCAGCTCCGGCGACCAGGACAGCGACGAGCGCATCGTGGTGCCCTACTCCGCCGCGTCCGTGCGTCTGTTCGGCAAGCAAGACCCGGAATACGTGATCATCGCAGCTGCCGATTCGAGCCGGGTTAGTGAGACCGAGCGGGCAATCGCCCACCTGATGCGCCAGCGCCACCAAGGCAAGCAGGACTTCGAACTGACCAACGACGCCGCACTGATCCAGGCCGAAGCGCGCACCCAGAACAGCCTGTCGCTGATGCTCGGTGCCATCGCCGCGATTTCCCTGCTGGTCGGCGGTATCGGCGTGATGAACATCATGCTCATGACCGTGCGCGAACGTACCCGCGAGATTGGCATCCGCATGGCCACCGGCGCCCGTCAGCGCGATATCCTGCGTCAGTTCCTCAGCGAGGCGGTGATGCTGTCAATGGTCGGCGGGGTGACGGGTATCGTGCTGGCACTGTGCATCGGTGGCGGCCTGATGCTCGCCGGCATCGCCGTGGCATTCGCCCTACCCGCCATTCTCGGCGCCTTCACCTGCGCCGTCATCACCGGCGTGGTGTTCGGTTTCATGCCGGCCCGCAAGGCTGCTCGCCTCGATCCGGTCAAAGCCCTTACCAGCGTATAGCCCATGACATTGCCAAGCCGCATCAGCCTGTTGACCCTCAGCCTGGCCCTGGCCGCCTGCAGCACACCGCCCGCCCCCGAGGTCGGTATTGCCGCGCCGCCAACCTGGCAATCCCGTGCCGACGCTCCCAGCCAGACCCTGCCGGATGCCCATTGGTGGCAAGCCTTCGCCAGCCGCGAGCTGGACCGCCTGATCGAACGCGCCCGGCACAACAGCCACGACCTGGCCGCCGCCGCGGCACGGGTGCGCCAGGCCCAAGCCCAAGCCGTGATCACCGGCGCTCCGCTGCTGCCGGAACTGACGTTCGGCCTGGACGGCAGCCGTCAGCGCCTGTTGCGCGGCGACGGCAACGACCAACTCGACGCCAGCAGCAGCGAGCGCACCAGTACCTCATTCGGCACACGCTTGAGCGCCAGCTACGAGGTCGATTTCTGGGGCGGCATCCGCGCCGCCCGCGACAGCGCCCTGCATGGCCTGGACGCCAGCCGCTTCGATCGCCAGACGGTGGAGCTGACCCTGACCAGCGCCGTCGCCGATAGCTACCTACAGGGCCTGGCCCTGGAGGAACAGCTGCGTATCGCTCGCCTCAACCTCAAAAACGCCCGGGACGTACTGGGCCTGGTCGAGGCACGCCAGCGTTCTGGCTCGGCCACGCGACTGGAGCTGGCGCAGCAACGCAGCCTGGTGGCGGCACAAGAGCGCCAGGTGCCCCTGCTGGAGCAGCAATGGCAGGACAACCGGGTAACCCTCGCCACCTTGCTCGGTGATCCGGTGCAGGCATTGCCGGACACCAACGAATCGATCGGCGCCCTGCGCTGGCCGGCGATCGGCAGCGGCGTCCCCAGCGACCTGCTCGGCCGGCGCCCCGACATTGCCGCCGCCGAGGCCCGACTGGCCGCCGCCAGCGCCAACGTACAAGTGGCGAGGGCCGCCATGTTGCCCAAGCTGACCCTGGGAGCGGACCTGGGCAGCGGTGCACGGACCTTCGGCGATATTCTCGACAGCCCCTTCTATACCCTGACTGCCGGCATTGTCGCACCCATCTTCAACAACGGCCGCCTGCGCGCCGAACGCGAACTGGCCAGTGCCGAACAGGAAGAGCTGCTGCACGACTATCGCACCGCAATCCTGGCAGGCTTCGCCGACGTGGAAAAAGCGCTCAATGCGATCCATGGCGTAGACCGCCAGCAGCAGTGGCAGGACCAGGAGGTACAGGAAGCCCGCACCGCCTTCGACCTTGCGCAGCAGCGCTACAGCGCCGGCGCCGAGACGTTGCTGACCGTGCTGGAAACCCAGCGCACGCTGTATGTCGCCCAGGACCAACAGGCGCAACTGCACCTGGCTCGACTGCAGGGCAGCGTAGCGTTGTACAAGGCATTGGGAGGTGGCTGGCAGGTCGAGCGCTGATGCCTGTCAGATAGCGTCAAGGGGCTGGGTGATCTCCCACAGGTAATTACGCGATTCCTGTGGGAGCTGGCTTGCCGGCGATGGGCCGCAAAGCGGCCCAAGATTACCTAACACTGGCATTAGGCTAAACCCGCACGGTGTCAGCGCCGCGCCAGTTTCAGGTTGCGGGCATACCAGGGCCGCTGCGGCACCTTCGGCCGCAAGCTGGCAAACAGGTCGTCATCAGCGAAGATGATACGCAGCGCCAGCTTCATGGTCTCTGGGTCCATCTCCACACTGCGGCCCGGCCGCAGCCCCGGCACAGTCGAACAGCCATGGGTATCCGGCCCCAGCCATGGGTCGGCTACCTCTACCCAACGCCCCGGCGCGAACCACGGTACACCGTTGACCTCGGTGCGCCGCACCTGGCCGGGATGCGCGCGTTCATGGGCGCGGAACCAATCTTCGATACGGTCATCGATCCAACCATGGAAGTGCCAGAACACCGGGTTTACATGGGACGAGAACGGGTCGCCGAGAAAGTCGTTTTCCGCTTCGAACCAGCGTGCGGCAAAGTCCTCCGGCTGGCGCGCGAACGGCACCGGCAAGCCGCTGGACGGGTCGCGCGGCACCGAGGCCCAGCGCATGTGCAACCAATCGTGAAGGCCCAACTCCATCTGCGAACCGAACTGCCCTAGGGTGAGGGTGCTCAGGTAATGCGGGTCGGTGTACCTCGACTCCCAGACCTGAAAGTTACCGTGGAAGGTATCCGGCGTCTTGATATCGCGCACCCACTGGGTATAGGCGGCATCGTCCGAAGCCAGCCAGGTGGGTGGCAAGGCCGTACCGTCATGGTTGTCGAAATAGCTGGCGAAGCCGACGCGGTCGCGTTCGAGCTCTGGCTGCGGGAGTGGGAAACGCGCCCATGACGGCAGGTCCTGGATGGCCCGAGCGGCACGCAGCATGTGTCGGTGCATGAAGAAAAAGTCCTCGCCCGAGCCATTGCGATCCTTGTGCCGGCCACGGGCGTCACGCTCCTGGTCGCGCGGCCCAGGCTGCCAACCCAAGCCGCGTAGGGCCGCCTGCTTGTCCTTGTCGAGGTTGTGCCACTTGTCACGCGAGGCATGCCACAACTGGTGGAACAGACGGTGCTCCGGCGCAATCAGCCAAGCCAGCAAGGCCGAGGACAAAGGCGTGCGCTCGCGTGCCTCGGGGAAACTGCGCTTGAGCGCAAGAAATTTGTTGTCCTGCACGGGTAGGGTCAACGAACGCCCCAGCGCCGCGATGCGCCCATTCAGGGTGGCCTGCCCGGCATTACCGAACCCACCCCAGACTTCGTCGAGCACCACCGTGCACTGGTAGCCCGCCTGGTCTTCCCCCGGCCAGGTAGGAAACAGCCGCCAACGCAAGGCCCTGTTCGTATCCACCAGCAGGTCACCAAGCACTCGGTAACGTGGCTCCTCGGAGCCACGCAGGCGCTCAGGCGTGTCCAGGTAACCACGCAGGCCGCGGCCACTTGGGGCAACATCGAGAAACATTTCCAACTCACCCTCAGGCAGGCCGGGCAGCCCGGCATCTTCCCCTTGCAGGGTAAAACGCCAGATACCGCGCAAGGTGTCGCCCAATTGCTGCAGCGCCGCGTCGGCCAGTTCCACCACCGCCTCGCCGGGGGTTTCCGGAAACTGCTCGTCAAACCGCTGGCGTTGCACGTGCTGCGCATACATCGCGCCGGGCACCGCCACGCCTGCCAATGCCACACCGGCGATGAACCCGCGTCGAGAAATCGTCATTGCAACTACCTGAGCATTCATTGCGGCCGTGGAGCACGGCCCGTCCAAGGCTAAAACGTTGCGCCACCGGCGAAATTTAGCGCCAGGCGTGACTCCGCCTGGTTCGAAGCTGGCGATAAATTTGCCCGGCCGTCGCTCGTTCACCTGATACCCAAGCCCTGCCCAAGCAGCACGCTTCATGTCGGCAGGCCGCCCCGATCAATCGTGCAACGAGATGGCAATGACCAAGACCCGTTCCCGCAAGGCCCTGTACATCGGCCTACCCCTGGCCCTGGTGGCCGCCCTGGGGGGTGCCGCCGGCTATTTCTTCTGGCAACAGCAGCACGCCGGCTACCCGCTGAAAATCGTGCAACAGGCCAACAACCTGCACGAGCACATGCTGTCGTTCGACAGCCATGTCACCGTGCCCCTCGAACTGGGCAGCGCCGGCCACGAAATCGACAAGGACGGCCCGGGCCAGTTCGACCTGGTCAAGGCCAACCGTGGTCGCCTGTCCGGTGCGGCGCTGACCATCTTCGGCTGGCCGGAAATCTGGAACGGCCCAAACGCCCCGCACCGCCCTACCCCCGGCTTCGTCGATGCCGCCCGGCAGGAACAGGAAGCTCGCTACAAGATCATCAGCGGGATGGTCCGGGACTTTCCCAACCAGGTCGGCATCGCCTACACCCCCGATGACTTCCGCCGGCTCAATGGCGAAGGCAAGTTCGCCATCTTCATCAGCATGCTCAACGCCTACCCACTGGGCCACGACCTGTCGCAGCTGGACTTGTGGGCTGCGCGCGGCATGCGCATGTTCGGCTTCAGCTACACAGGCAACAACGACTGGGCCGATTCCTCGCGCCCACTGCCGTTCTTCAACGACACCGCCGATGCCCTCGGTGGCCTGTCGCCGCTGGGTGAGCAGGCGGTCAAGCGCCTCAACGATCTGGGCGTGATCATCGACGTATCGCAGATGTCCACCCTGGCGCTTGAAGATGTCGCCCGCCTTACCCGCGCACCAATGGTCGCCTCGCACTCCGCGCCCCGGGCGCTGGTAGACATCCCTCGCAACCTCTCCGACAAGGAGATGCAGTTGATCAAGGACAGCGGCGGTGTCATCCAGGTGGTCGGCTTCGGCCAGTACCTCAAGCCCCTGAGCAAGCCGGTGATGGAAAAACTCGACACCCTGCGCGCGCGCTTCGACCTGCAACCCCTGCAGGGCCTGGCCAACGCCCTGATGCCGGGCGATGCGGTGATCGCCATCTGGCCCGAAGCGCGTTTCGGCGAATACGCAAGCGCGCTGTACAGCACTCTGGAAGAAGAACCCAAGGCTACTCTCGCGCAGTACGTCGACGCCATCGACTATACGGTGAAGAAAGTCGGCATCGACCATGTCGGCATCAGCTCGGATTTCAACGACGGCGGCGGCCTGGACGGTTGGAACAACGTCGGCGAAATCCGCAACGTCACCGCCGAGCTGCTGACCCGAGGCTACAGCGAAACGGACATCGCGAAACTCTGGGCAGGCAACTTCCTGCGCGTCTGGGAGCAAGTGCAGAAAGCCGCCCACCCCGTCGCCAACCGTTGAGTCGAGCCTGTCTTCCATGAGCAACCGTCGCACCTTTCTCAAGCAGGCTGGCCTGCTGGCCGCCAGCCTGCCGCTGCTGCCCCAGGCCCTGGCCGATAGCCCCGACAAGCCGCTGAGCGGCGCCGACAAATGGCGCAACCTGCGTGAGCTGTTCCCCCTCGCCCCCAACGTGGCGCACTTCGCCAACTTCCTGGTCACCGCCCACCCACGCCCGGTGCAGGCCGCCATCGACCGCCACCGCGCCGACCTCGACCGCAACCCCGCCGCGCTGATGGACTGGGAAAGCCAGTACGAATGGCAGCGCGAGGATGAAGTACGCGAGTGGGCCGCACGCTACCTGGAGGTCGGCCCGCGCCAGATCGCCCTGACCGGCAGCACCACCGAAGGCCTGGCGATGATCTATGGCGGCCTCAAAGTCGGCGCCGGGCAGGAGATCCTGATTACCGAGCACGAACACTATTCCGCGCAGAAGGCGCTGGAGTTCCGCAACCAGCGCCAGGGCACCGCGGTGCGCCAGATCCGCCTGTTCGACGACCCATGGACGGTCTCCACCGACCAGGTGCTGAGCACCCTCGACAAGGCCATCAAGCCCAACACCCGGGTGCTGGGCATGACCTGGGTGCACTCTGGCAGCGGCGTCAAGCTGCCGGTGGGCGAGATCGGTGAACTGGTGCGCCGACACAACCGCGAGCGCAGCGAAGCCGAGCGCATCCTGTATGTGGTCGACGGCGTGCATGGCTTCGGCGTGGAGAACGCCCGCTTCGCCGACTTCAACTGCGACTACTTCATCGCCGGTACCCACAAGTGGATGTTCGGCCCGCGCGGCACCGGGATCATCTGCGCCGCCTCCACCGGCATGCAGCACCTGGTGCCCAGCATCGCCACCTTCTCCCGCGATGAGGACTTCGCCACCATCATGACCCCGGGCGGCTACCACGCCTTCGAGCACCGCTGGGCCGCCGGCGAAGCGTTCAAGCTGCACCTGCAGTTGGGCAAGGCCGAGGTGCAGCAGCGCATCCACCAGCTAAACAGCCTGCTCAAACAGCGCCTGCTCGAGCACCGCCAGATCCAGCTGGTGACCCCGCGCAGCGAACAGTTCTCCGCCGGCTTCACCTTCTTCCGCATCAAGGATCGTGACGCCGACGCCGTCGCCGCGCACCTCACCACCAACAAGGTGATGTGCGACGCCGTATATCGCGACGTCGGCCCGGTGATCCGCCTGGCGCCAAGCCTGCTCAACGACGAGCAGCAGATAGACCGGGCCATGTCCCTCATTACCCAGCAACTTTGAACAAGGCATCTTCCATGAGCGCACCTCTGCACCGCCTCACCCTGGCCGCCGTGCTGGCCGCCTGCAGCCTGCCGGCCCTGGCCGCGCAGCCGTCGGACAAGCCCGGCACGGTGTTCCGCGACTGCGACAAGACCTGCCCGGAAATGGTCGTGCTGCCCGCCGGCACCTTCACCATGGGCACCCCGCCCGACGAGATGGGCCGCCAGGACGACGAAGGTCCGCAGCATCCGGTGACCTTCGCCAAACCGTTCGCCATCAGCCGTTTCCAGATCACCGCCGGTGAATGGGCCGACTACCAGAAGGCCACCGGCATCGTCATCGCCGACGGCGACGATCGTCCCGGACGGCGCTGCACCAACAGCAAGCCCAGCTACCAGCAAGGCCCTCGCCAGCCGGCGGTGTGCATGAGCTACGAAGACATCGAGCACTATGTGGCCTGGCTGTCGAAGAAGACCGGCAAGCACTACGCCATGGTCAGCGAAGCCCAGCGCGAATACGCCGCACGCGGCGGCAGCACCGGCATGTTCCCGTTCGAGCCGGACGCCAATCTCGAGATCAGCAAGAACGCCAACGTCTACGGCCCCAAGGACGGCTTCAGCTACAGCTCACCGGTGGGCAGTTTCCCGGCCAATGCCTTCGGCGTGTACGACATGCACGGCAACGTCTACGAGTGGGTCGCCGACTGTTACCACGACAGCTATGTCGGCGCGCCGGCCGACGGCAGCGCCAGGAAGGAAGCCGACTGCCGGCAGATCTCGATCCGCGGCAACGACTGGGGCGAGGCGCCGATCTTCTCGCGCTCGGGCAACCGCAACACCACAGTGCGCGACGACCGTGGCGACTGGATCGGATTCCGCGTGGTCCGCGAGCTGTAAAGCGCCCGGCGGCGGTAAATTCTCCGCCAGCAGGCTCGTTCCTATCGGTGTACTTGCGCAGGACACGGGGCGCCCTTCAGCGGCGCCCCACTCGACCATCCAAGGAACCGCAACCATGAGCCAGACCTCTTCCCCCGAAAAAATCCACGACCTCATCGGCGTCGGCCTCGGCCCTTCCAACCTGGCCCTGGCCATCGCCCTGGAAGAGCTCGCCGAGACCAACGGCCAGGCCCTCGACGCCCTGTTCATCGACAAGCAGACCGACTACCGCTGGCACGGCAACACCCTGGCCACCCAGAGTGAGCTACAGATCTCCTTCCTCAAGGACCTGGTTTCGCTGCGCAACCCTACCAGCCCCTACAGCTTCGTGAACTACCTGCACCAGAAGCAGCGCCTGGCCGACTTCATCAACCTGGGCACCTTCTACCCCTGCCGCCTGGAGTACAACGACTACCTGCGCTGGGCCGCCGAGCACTTCGCCACCCAGGCGGTGTACGGCGAGGAAGTGCTGCGCATCGAACCTGATCTACGCGAGGGCAAGGTCGACCACCTGCGCATCGTCTCCCGCGACCCGCAGGGCCGTGAAACCCAGCGCCGTGCCCGCTCGGTGGTGGTCGGCAGCGGCGGCACGCCGAAGATCCCCGACGCCTTCCGCGCCTTCAAGAACGACCCGCGGGTATTCCACCACTCCCAGTACCTGAGCGCACTGCAGCAGCTGCCTTGCAACGAAGGCAAGCCGATGCGCATCGCCGTGGTCGGCTCCGGGCAGAGCGCCGCCGAGGCCTTCATCGATCTCAATGACAGCTATCCATCGGTCAAGGTCGACATGATCCTGCGCGCCTCGGCCCTCAAACCGGCCGACGACAGCCCGTTCGTCAACGAGATCTTCGCCCCCGAGTACACCGACCTGGTGTTCAACCAGCCCCACGCCGAGCGCGAGAAGCTGGTCAGCGAATACCACAACACCAACTACTCGGTAGTCGACGTCGACCTGCTCGAGCGCATCTACGGCATCCTTTACCGCCAGAAGGTCGCCCATCAGCACCGCCACGCCGTACTGTGCCGCCGCACCATCGAAGATGTGGTGGAAACTGCCGCAGGCATCGAGCTGACCTTGCGCGACCTGGCCACCGATGTGCGCCAGACCCACCGCTACGACGCGGTGATCCTCGCCACCGGCTACGAACGCCGCTCGCACCGCGAATTGCTGGCGCCACTGCAGCAGCACCTGAAGGACTTCGAGGTGGACCGCGACTACCGCGCGCTGGCCAACCCTGAGTTCGGCGCCAACGTCTACCTGCAAGGGTTCTGCGAAGCCTCCCACGGCCTGAGCGACACGCTGCTGTCGGTATTGCCGGCACGCGCGGCGGAGATCGGCCAGTCGCTCTACCAGCACCTGGGCAAGCAGGCCAGCAACGCGCCGGCCAGCCTGCGCCAGACCTGCGCCTGAGGACGGGAACCAGCCGATGAGCACTTCCAACCGCGGGGCCCTGCGTGAATTGCTGGCCCTGCTCAGGCCATTCTGGCCGATCGTCACCCTGTCCATCTTCCTCGGCATGATCGGGGGCCTGAGCGTGACCACGCTGTTGGCCACCATCAACGGCGCGCTGCACGCCGAGGGCGACCTGGGGCACAGCCTGATCCTGGGCTTTGCCGGGTTGTGCCTGCTGGCACTGGTGAGCACGATCCTGTCGGATATCGGTACCAACTATGTCGGCCAGCACATCATCGCCCGCCTGCGTAAAACACTGGGGGAGAAGGTGCTCGCCGCGCCGATCGAGCAGATCGAGCGCTTTCGCAGCCACCGTCTGATTCCGGTACTGACCCATGATGTCGACACCATCAGCGACTTCGCCTTCGCCTTCGCGCCCCTGGCGATCTCGCTGACGGTGACCTTGGGCTGCCTGGGCTACCTGGCCATGCTGTCATGGCCGATGTTCCTGCTGATGCTGGCGGCCATCGCCGTGGGCACGAGCGCCCAGTACCTGGCGCAATCGGTAGGCGTGCGTGGCTTCATGGCCGCCCGCGACGCCGAGGACGACCTGCAACGCCAGTACAACGCCGTCGCCGGTGGCGCGAAGGAACTGCGCATCCACCGCCCACGTCGCCACCGCATGTTCGTGCATGGCATCCAGGCCACCGCGGATTTCATCTGCAAGACCCAGATCCGCGCGATCAACACCTTCGTGATCGCCAAGACCTTCGGCTCCATGCTGTTCTTCGTGGTCATCGGCGTCGCGCTGCTGATGCACGGTGCCGGCCCTGGACAGGACAAAGCGGTCATCAGTGGCTTCGTCCTGGTGCTGCTGTACATGAAAGGCCCGCTGGAACACCTGATCGGCACGCTGCCCATCGTCGGCCGTGCCGGCATCGCCTTCCAGCGCATCGCCGATCTTTCCCGGCAGTTCTCCTCCCCCGAGCCGCACCTGCTGCTGACCGACGCACCGGCTGCCAAGGCCACGGTGCGCAGCCTGGAACTGGTCGAGGTGAGCTACACCTTCCCAGCGGTGGGCGATGCCGCGCCCTTCCAACTAGGGCCGGTCAACCTGCGGATCGAACAGGGCGAAATTGTCTTCATCGTCGGCGAGAACGGCTGTGGCAAGACCACGCTGATCAAGCTGTTGCTGGGACTCTACGCACCACAACAGGGGCATATCGCACTGGATGACAAGATCATCGATGCCAGCGACAGGGACCAGTATCGCCAGCTGTTCACCACGATCTTCGCCGACTACTACCTGTTCGACGATGTGATCCAGGGTGAACAGAGCATTCCCGAAGATGCCAACCAGTACCTGGAACGCCTGGAAATCTCACACAAGGTGAGCATCCAGGACGGCAAGTTCACCACCACCGACCTGTCCACCGGGCAACGCAAGCGCCTGGCGCTGATCAATGCCTGGCTGGAGCATCGCCCGGTGCTGGTGTTCGACGAGTGGGCGGCCGACCAGGACCCGACCTTCCGCCGGATCTTCTACACCGAGCTGCTGCCCGACCTCAAGCGCCTGGGCAAGACCATCATCGTGATCTCCCACGATGATCGCTACTTCGATATCGCCGACCAGTTGGTACGCATGGAAGCCGGTCGCGTGGTCACCCAGCACGTCCCGGCCTGACCACTCCACGAGCGCGGCGCACGGCCCGGCCTGTCCGGGGCACGGCGCCGCGATCCGCCCGCAAGGAAGCTGGAACAGTCGACGCCATAGCATTAACGCTCGGGGTTTTCATCAGATAAATCGCAAAGGACAGATTGTTGATTCTGTTTTTCCGGTTTTCAATCCGTGATGCGTCTAATTATCAGTTACTGATTATTCCAAAAGAAAAACTGCCCACTTCCTTCAGGAGCCCCTTTCACCCATGCACCGCCCGAATCTGTCCCCGACCCCTCTGGCACGCGCCGTACGTCCATCGCAGTCGAACCGTACGGTACTGCCGGGCGCCCTGCTCGCCCTGATGCTGCTGGGGAGCAGCGCAGCGCACGCCGAGCAGGTCTCCGTCAACATCGCCGCCCAGCCGCTGTCCACCGCCTTGCAGCAACTGGGCCAGCAGACTCAGATGCAGATCCTCTACAGCCCAGAGTTGGTGCAAGGTTTGAAGTCCAGCCCGGTATCCGGCTCGCTGTCGACCGACGAGGTGCTGCAGCGCATGCTCCAGGGCAGCGGCCTGTCCTACCGCGTGGACGGCCACACCATCCTGCTGATGCCGCCACCCAATGCCGGCAAGGCCGCACTGGAGCTGAGCCCGACCTCGATTTCGGGCATGGCGCCGGGCTCGATCACCGAAGGCTCCGGCCTGTACACCACCTACATGTCCAGTAGTTCGACGCGCCTGAACCTGACCCAGAAGGAAACCCCGCAATCGGTCACCGTGGTCACTCGCCAGCGCCTGGACGACCAGAAGCTGACCAACCTGACCGAGGTGCTGGAGGCCACCCCAGGCATCACCGTGCTCCGCACCGGCATCGGCGCCGAGAACGACACCTACTGGTCGCGCGGCTTCCAGATCAACAACTTCGAGATCGACGGTGTTCCCACCTCCCCTCGCCTGGACAACACCACCCAGAGCACGGCGATGTACGACCGTGTCGAGATCGTGCGTGGCGCCACCGGCCTGATCAGCGGCACCGGCACCCCGTCGGCGACCATCAACATGATCCGCAAGCGCCCGACCGCGACCTTCCAGGGCAGCGTGACCGCCGAAGCTGGCAGCTGGGACCGTTACGGCACCGGATTCGACGTCTCCGGCCCTCTGACCGACAGCGGCAACGTCCGCGGGCGTCTGGTGGTCGACTACAAGACCCAGAACTCTTTCGTCGACCGCCTCGAGCAGGATACGCAGCTGATCTACGGCATCTCCGAGTTCGACCTCAGCGAAGCAACCATGCTGACCGTCGGTTTCAGTTACCTCAAGACCCAGGTCAACGACCCGCTGCGCACCGGCTTCCAGGTCCGCTACGCCGACGGCAGCAAGACCGACTTCAGCCGCTCGAAGAACAGTTCGCCGACCTGGTCGTACAACGACCGCAAACAGACCAATGTCTTCACCTCCCTCGAGCATCAGTTCGACAACGGCTGGAGCGGCAAGGTCGAGCTCAGCCACAGCGTCATGGACTTCGACGAGCTGATCAACTACATGAACGGCGAGATCAGTTCGGTGGACGGCTCCGGCGCCTACATGTACCCCAACCGCTGGTCGGGCAAGCCTCGCCAGAACAACCTCGACGCCTACCTGACCGGCCCGTTCACCCTGTTCGGTCAGGAGCATGAGCTGATCACCGGCGTCACCCTGTCCCGCTACACCGAGAACACCCCGGATCACGGTGGCTGGTTCGGTCCCTGGACCGGCTATGACGGCACCATCGACAATATCTGGGACTGGAAAGGCCAGGGCCCGCGCCCGGACACCACCACCGTCGGCAAGACCTACATCCAGGAAAACCAGTACGCCGCCTACATGACCGGTCGCTTCCACGTGACCGACGACCTGGCCGTGATTCTCGGCGGTCGCGTCACCGACTGGCGACGCACCAGCGACTACCAGAACTGGAACGATCCGACGCTCGACAACAAGAGCGACGAAAACCGCCACGGCGTATTCCTGCCCTATGCCGGCGTGGTCTACGACCTCAACGACACCTGGTCGGTCTACGGCAGCTACACCAAGATCTTCAACCCGCAGCCCTATGGCGTGCACGATGAGAAGTTCAAGGCCCTCGACCCACAGGAAGGCACCGGTTACGAGCTGGGCGTGAAAGGCAGCTTCAACGACGAAAAACTCAACGCCAGCCTGGCGCTGTTCCGCATCGAACAGGACAACCTGCCCGTCTATGTGCGTGCGCCGGACATCTACCGCGCCGAGCAGGGCACCACCACCGAGGGCGTGGAGCTGGAGCTCAACGGCGAGCTGGCCGAGGGCTGGCAGGCGTTCGCCGGCTACGCCTACAGCGTCAGCACCGACTCCGACGACAACCGCATCGTCACCAACAACCCCCGTCACAGCGCCAAGACCTTCACCACCTATCGCCTGCCCGGCATTCTGGACAACAAGCTGACCATCGGCGGTGGCGTGAACTGGCAGAGCAAGACCGGCCAGGACCTGCACACCTTCACCCAGGGCAGCTATGCCGTGACCAACCTCATGGCGCGCTACGACATCACCCAGAACCTGAGCGCATCGCTCAACCTCAACAACGTCTTCGACCGCAAGTACTTTTCCTACGTCGACAGCTGGGGCGTGTACGGCGCGCCCCGCAACTTCATGACCAGCGTGCAGTACAAGTTCTGACCGCAACCACGACCCAGGGCGCCAGGCCCTGGGTCGTGGGCCTGGCGCCACACCCCACGCAGCAACGCCCCCCTATTCGCGGGCAAGCCCGCCCCCACAGCCCCCCGTCACTCTCAAGCCATGTGCTCATCTGCACGAGCGGGCTTGCCCGCGGGGCAACGCAAAAGGGCCGCATAGCGGCCCTCGATATCCAGTGCAAAACATCAGTTCAAGGCATCACGCAGCACCTGCGCCAACCTCGCATACACCGTGTCGATCTCGGCCGTGACCAGGCGCATGCGCAGGAAGTCGTGCACCAACCCCTCGAACACTTCGCTGCTGACCGTCACCCCCTGCTCGCGCAGGTGACGCGCATAGGCCTGCCCTTCATCGAGCAGTGGATCGAAGCCTGCCAGGCCGATGTATGCCGGCGCCACGCCCTGCAAGCCGGTGGCCAGCAGCGGCGAGAAACGCCAGTTCGAGCGGTCCTCGGCCTGGCGCGCATAGTGATCGTAGAACCACTCCAGGGTGGCGCTTTCCAGCAGGTAGCCCTCGGCGAACAGCGTACGCGACTCCCAGCTCTTCGAGGCATCGGCCACTGGATAGCAAAGCAATTGCAGCCGCGGCTGGACAGGCCCACCCAGGTGGGCGGCGTCGATCGCCAGCACGCTGGCCAGGGTCGCGCCGACACTGTCGCCGCCCACGGCCACCCGGCTGGCATCCAGCCCCCACTCGTGCGCGTTGTGTGCCAGCCACGCCAAGGCATCGGCGCAGTCGTCCAGCGCCACCGGAAAGCGTTGCTCCGGGGCGCGCCGGTAATCGACGGTCAGCACCGCGCAGGGGGTGCGCGCGCAGAACTCGCGACAGACACCATCGTGCGAGGCGATGCTGCCCACCACGAATCCACCGCCGTGCAGGTACAGCAGCACCGGCAGTGGTTGCTCGGCAGGCGCGCAGGGCCGGTAAAGACGCAGCGTCAGGGTGGCGCCATCGCGAGCCTGGCAATGCAGGTCCTCGCTGTGCACCTGTGGCGCTTCCCAACGCATGCGCACGGAGGCCTGCTCGAAGGCGTCGCGCGCCTGAGCGGGGGTCGAGCGGTGAAAGGCCATGGACTGGCCATCGCCTGGGCTGGCGTCGACCAGGTCGAGGAATTCGGCAATTTCAGGATTCAGTGGCATGGCTCGGTTCCTGGGCCGGACGCACCCGCATCCGGCCTGTCAGAAGAAGGAAAATTCAGTTGGCCTGGACCTGCAGGCAGTGCTCGATCAACAGCACCAACTCGGCCTGGAACTGTTCCATGAAGGCCGTGATGGTGCCCTGGCGGAAGCGTCGGTTGCTGTAGATGCAGCGGAACGACAGCTTGCCGTCAAACACCTGGCCTACCACTTCGAGCCAGTTGGCCAGGCTCGCCTGCTGCGAGAAGCTGTCGCCAACGCTCTCCGGCGCGGGCAGGAACAGCGCCTGCTCGGCATCAAAGCTCTGGTCGAGCTGCCCCAGGTAGTTGAAGGTGACCTGCGCCTGCGGCAGGTCGGCCAGGCGCGCGCGCACCCACGGTTCGTCCATGTGGCGCAGCACGCCGTAGCCGATGCCCTTGTCCGGCACCTGGGCCAACTGCTCGCGAATCGCCACGATCGACGCCCCGGGCTCGGACACCGGGCTCAGGCGTACCGGATACATGCTGGTGAACCAGCCCAGGGTACGGCTCAGGTCCAGTTGCTCGAACAGATCCTCGCGGCCATGGCCTTCCAGCAGCACCAGCGCCGACGCACTGTCGTCCCATTGGCACAGGGCCCGGCTCAGCGCAGTCAGCAGCAGGTCGTTGATCTGCGTCTGGTAGGCCGCGGGCGCCTCCTTGAGCAACTGTGCGGTCCGTTGCGCATCCAGGCTGAACGCGGCCTCTTCGCGGTGGCACATGAGATTGCCGCCACGTGGGTTGTCACAGCGCAGCGGCCCGTCCTGCCGGTCGAGCTGCGCCACCCAGTACTCGAGCTCACGCTCGCGCAGGGTCACCGCATGGCCGGCCAGGCCAGCGGCCCATTCACCGAAGCTGCTGGTGCGCAGCGGCAGCTGCGGCTCCCGTTCGGCGAGGAACGCCTGGTAGGCCTCCTGCAAGTCCTGCAGCAGCACACGCCAGGACACACCGTCGATTACCAGGTGGTGGATCACCAGCAGCAGGCGTACCTGGCCATTGCCCAGGGTCGCCAGCAAGCCGCGCATCAGTGGCCCCTGGGCCAGGTCCAGGCTGCGTTGCAGCTCATTGGCCAGGTCCTCCAGCGCCTCTTCGTCGGCCACCTCGCGCACCCACAGCAGCGGGTCGTCGCCCAGGCGCTGCAGGCACTCCTGCAACGGCTGGTAACGCTGGATCCAGCGCCCCTGCTCGTGGGTGAAACGCAGGCGCAAGGCATCGTGCTGGCCGAGCATGCAGGTCAGTGTGCGCTCCAGCGCCCGCGCATCCAGTGGCTGGTTGGCACGCAGGATCAACGCCTGGTTGAAGTGTTCCGGCGCATGGGTCTGCGCGGTGAAGAACCACTCCTGGATCGGGATCAGCGGGAAGGCGCCCTCCACCACCACGGCCTGCTGCTCGCCGCTGACCCGCGACACGCCCTGCTGGTCGAACAGGTTGGCGATGGTCTGGCAACGCATCAGGTCGCGCAGCTTGAGCTCCAGTTTCAGTTGCGCATGGTTGCGCACCCGCGAAATAACCTGCAGGCTGAGGATCGAATCGCCACCCAGCTCGAAGAAGTTATCGGCGATCCCCACCTGCTCGACCTGCAGCACCTCGGCCCAGATCTGCGCCATCCATTGTTCCTCCTCGCAGCGCGGGGGCGCATGGCTGGCCAGGTCGAAGGAGGGCTCCGGCAGGGCCTTGCGGTCGAGCTTGCCATTGGGCGAGACCGGCAGGCGCTCCAGGCAGATCACCTGCAACGGCACCATGTAGGCCGGCAGCGTCTCGGCCAGGGCGGCCTTGAGCTGATCGCCGCGAACCTCGGCGGTGGCCGCAACGTAGCCGATCAACTGCTTGCCGGAGACGCCGTCGCGAGCGATCACCACGGCATCGCCGACACCCGGTTGCTGGCGCAGGCTGGCTTCGATCTCGCCCAGCTCGATGCGGAAGCCCCGCACCTTCACCTGGTGATCCAGACGCCCGACGTAGTCCAGTATCCCGCTTTGACGCAGGCGCACCAGGTCCCCGGAACGGTAGAAACGCGCACCAGGCTCACCGAATGGGTCCGGCACGAACCGCTCGGCAGTGATCGATGGTCGCTGGTGATAGCCGCGAGCCACGCCATGGCCACCGATGAACAGTTGCCCGGCGAAACCGACCGGCAATGGGTTGAGGTCATCGTCCAGCACCCGTAGCGAGCGCTGCCCCACGACCCGGCCGATGGGTGCGTAGGCCGCGCCGCAGGGCTCTTCGGCCGAGGCCTTCCAGAGCATCGGCGTGACTACCGTTTCAGTCGGACCATAGCCATTGGTGATGTAGCGTGGCCGCAGCACCTCGCGCACCTCGGCCAAGGTCTGCTCCGGCACCGCGTCGCCGCCCAGGCAATAGATACGCACCGGGGGCGGCTCGACACCGCTGCGCTGCACATATTCGGCCACCTGCTTCAGGTAGGCGGGCGGGAAGCAGGCGATGTCGACCCGGCCCCGACTCAGCGCCTCGCAGGTCTGCTGGGGCGTCCACAGTTCGTTGTCGCGCAGGATCAGCGTACCGCCCACCGCCAGCGTGGTTAGCCAGCGCTCGTGGGCGCCGTCGAAAGCGAACGACATGAAGTGCAGCTCTCGGGTGCCGGCCTCCATCTCGTAGAGCTCGGCGATGGCCTGGCAATGCATGCTCAAAGGTCCATGGCTGACCGCCACGCCCTTGGGCACACCGGTCGAGCCAGAGGTGTAGATCAAGTAGGCCAGGCTGTGCTCGCCCGGCACCGGGAACACGCTGGCCGGCGTACCGGCTTCGCACGCCAGGGTCGCCGGGTCGAGCGGTTCCAGGCCCTCGGGCAGGGCCAGGCGCTGCCCCAGGTCGGCACGACCGATCAGTTGGCGCATGCCGGAGTCCTGGATCATGAAGGCCAGGCGCTCGGCCGGGTAGTCCAGGTCCAGCGGCACATAAGCCCCACCGCTCTTGAACACCGCCAACAGGGCCACCAGCATATCCACCGAGCGTTCCAGGGCTACGCCCACCAGTACCTCCGGGCCGGCACCACGGGCGAGCAGTTGCCGCGCCAGCACGTCGGAACGGGCCTCCAGCGCCGCGTAGCTGAGGCTCTGGCCGGCACACTCGGCGGCGATGGCCTCGGGCCGCGCGGCCGCCTGGCGAGCGATCAGTTGCGCCAGCATCACCCGCTCGCCGGCCTGCGCCGGCACCGCGCCCCAGGCGTCGAGCGCCTGATACTGCGCCGGGCTGAGCCGTTGCAGGTTGCCGATGTATTCGACAGGGCTGTCGATCATCGACTGCAGCAAGGTCTCCATCAGTGCGCGAATGCCCTGCACGGCCTCGGGCGTGAAGTGGCTGCGCAGGAACAGGTACTCGATGGCCAGAGTCTCGCCGAGGGTTACCGCCAGGTCCATGGGGAAGTTGGTGACGTCGTGGCTGCTCGAGGCGCCGAAGCGCAGGCCGCCCTGGGCCTGTTCCAGGCGCTGGTCGATGGGGTAGTTCTCGAACACGATGATGCTGTCGAACAGGGCCTGGCCACCCTGCCCCGACCAACGCTGGATGTCGGCCAGCGGCGCATGGGCGTGCTCGCGCAGGTCCAGGTTGTCGGCCTGCAGTTGCTGCAGCCACTGATCCAGGCGCTGTGTCGGCTCGAGGGTCTGGATCACCGGCAAGGTGTTGATGAACAGGCCAAGCATGTGCTGAGCGTTGGCCAGGCTCTCGGGACGACCGGCCACTGTAGCGCCGAAGGCCACGCTGCGCTGTCCGGTGTAACGCTGCAACAGCAACAGCCAGGCACCCTGGATCAGGGTGTTGGCGGTAATGCCCTGGGCCCGGCAGTGCTGCTGCAAGGCGGCGGTGCGTTGGGCGTCCCAACGGGTGTACAGCGCCTCGTGCCCCGGCAGGTCTGCAGTGTGCCGCGGGTGAATCGACTGGCTCAGTTGGGTCGGCGCATCGAGCAGGCGCAGACGGCCCTGCCAGTAGTCCTGCAGGCGCCCCTGATCCTGCTCCTGCAACCAGGCGATGAAGTCACGGTAGCGGCCGCTGTCGCCGGTCACTTCACCGCTGGCGTAGTGCTGCAGCACCTCGCCGAACAACTGCGAACTGCTCCAGCCGTCCATGAGGATATGGTGGCTGGTCCACACCAGCTGGTGCTCGGCGTCGCCCGTGCGCACCAGCAACAGGCGTTGCAGCGGCACCTGGCCGAGGTCGAAGCCACGCTGCGCGCGGGCGACCGTCTCGAGGTCGGCGGCGGTAAAGGATCGTGCCCGCCAGTCGAGCATGGTCATAGCCACGTCGACGTGACGGTGCACCACCTGCAACGGCGCGCTCTGGCCGCCTTCCCAGTGGAAGGAGGTACGCAGGATCTCGTGACGGCCGATCACATGCTGCCAGGCGGCGCGGAAGCGCTCTTGCTCGAGCCCCTCGACCGGCAGGCTGAGCTGGTTGACGTACAGGTCGTCGCCTTCGTCGGACAGGCTG